>NZ_JBQHSE010000004.1:0-186328 GCF_052066395.1 Bariatricus sp. HCP28S3_A4
GAAAAAGAGCCTGATTCGCCTCGCACTAGAGGAGAGAATGTCTAGTGAAACATATAATCTGTATCGCAGGATACGAAACGGAGTAGAAACGATTCCCTCAATTCTTCGAAGAAACTATCATCTGGAAAAGCTTCCACGTGGAAAACAAAGAGGAAGGTTCTTCTTCGGAAGTAAAATCGCAGCGTTGAATTTTAGAAAACTCTTTCACTATGTGAAAGGGTCTTCGAACTATGCAGAAAATCCTCTATTGGCATAAGAATATGGGAAGGGTATAGTTACAATCGACACCAAATATACCGAAAACTACGGTAGAAACTTATAAATAGCAACAAAAAGCAAAAAAGGGACGTTCGATGCCAGGGCTTTTGACCCCAGCATCGTGGCAAAAGAAACGTCCCTACAGAAATATATTAAACAAATATCCGACAATAATAATGCCGCCCGTACAAATTCCAACAAATAATCCTAATAATTTCGGTTTTATCGCTTTTTTAAGCATAATAATTGAGGGCAGACTCAGTGTCGTAACCGCCATCATAAAACTGAGAATTGTCCCAAGCTGAGCTCCTTTTGCCAGTAATGCCTCCGCAACCGGGATGGTTCCAAAGATGTCCGCATACATTGGAACTCCAACTATAACAGCCAGAATGACTGCAAATGGATTGTTATTACCAAGAACAGTCTGAATGATATGTTCCGGTATCCAGTTATGGATTATTGCACCGACTCCAACACCTATAAGAATGTACGGAAATACTTTTCGGAACGTGCCTGTCATCTGGTCTTTTGCATAAATCAAACGATCCGTAATTGTTAAATCAGGCAATTCAATATCTACTCCACTTGCACTCCGAATAAATTCTTCCACATATTTCTCCATGTGCATTTTTTCAATTAATGTACCGCCAAGAACAGCAATAATCAATCCCACAACCACATAGGCAACCGCAACTTTTGCTCCAAAAATACTCATAAGAAGTACGAGGCTTCCCAGATCGACCATCGGTGAGGAGATTAAAAATGAAAAAGTAACTCCCAAAGGAAGTCCTGCACTTGTAAAACCAATAAATAACGGAATTGAAGAACAGGAACAAAATGGTGTAACTGTTCCGAGAAGAGCCGCAATCATATTTGCCCATATTCCATGAAACTGCCCGAGAATTTTCCTGCTTCGTTCCGGTGGAAAATAACTTTGGATATAAGAAATTATAAATATCAAAAAACATAATAATACAGTAATCTTAATGATATCATAGATGAAAAACAGTATGCTGCCACCTATCCTTGTTGAAACATCCACTCCTATCGCAGATAAACCATTCCGAATTACCACATTCAGCCATTTCATTCCTAAGATCTGATTCTGAATAAACAGACCTATCGATTTTAAAACTTCCATCTTTTTTCTCCTCACATTCACGCATTCGAATTTTTCTATTTATTATGTATTTTTTAACCGGCATAAAGCCGGTTATAATCTATTTATTACAATCACAATCTACAATTTTCTGAAATTCATCCGGCACCATTAATTTGCCTATCACTTTATAAATTTCATTCATTTTTTCCAGATTCAAAGAATAATGCATCCACTTTCCTTCTTTTCGGGAATTTACAACACCAGCATCACATAGCTGTTTCATATCATGTGATAAAGTCGGCTGTGTAATGTGAAATTCTTCCTGTATTTTACACGCACATAATTCTCCATTCGATAACATATCAATAATCTTAAGTCTCTTTGGATCAGAAAAAACTTTAAATATTTTTGAATACTGTATATAATCTATCTCCATAATGTTTTCCCTTTCGCCAACACATTGAACATCTTCTATGTATTATTAATAATATTACTTATATAACCATTTGTCAATACAAATATAGAATATCTTCAATTTGATATTGACTCATTATTAATCAAGGCATATAATAACATATAGAAGAAATTCTATAAATATACAAGAGGTAATACAATTTGGAACAGAGCTATAAAGATTTGGGTAAGATTTTAAAAGCCATTTCAGATCCTAAACGTCTAAAAATTGTTGATATGCTGTCATGTGGTGAATTGTGTGCATGCCGAATTCTGGAAGCATTCCATATCACCCAGCCCACCTTATCTCATGATATGAGAGTTTTAATCGAAGCAAATGTCGTAATTGATCGCAGAGATGGAAAAAATACTTACTACTCGCTGAACAAAGAACAGTTGGATTCATTTTATCAGAGTCTTGGACGTGTTTTTTCTGATAAACCTGACTGTATATGCCATCAGAGCAGTCATTGTAATTGCAATTGTGATTGCAATTGAGACCGATGCTATTTTTAATGCAATAATCAGCATCGGTTTTCATATAAACAACAAATAGAATAATTTCTATAATTCAATCAAAGGAGGAACACATATATGACTCATAAGCCCAAAGTTGCTTTTGTATGCGTTCATAAAAAGTCCTTGCACTGAAAAATCAATTGCTGGATGAGGAGGTATAAAATCATAATAAAAGAAGAAAAAAATACAGGTATTAATTTTTTCCAACGCTACCTGACAGTGTGGGTGTTCCTTTGTATGATCGTAGGTGTCCTTCTAGGACATTTTGCCCCTGCACTTCCTGCATTTTCAAACAAATTTGAATATGCAAGAATTTCTATTCCAATGGCTGTGCTAATCTGGGTTATGATCTATCCCATGATGCTGAAAGTAGATTTTCGGAGTATACAAAACGTCGGTAAAAACCCAAAAGGTCTGTTTGTCACATGGATTATCAACTGGCTGATCAAACCATTTACAATGTATGGATTTGCATTTTTATTTTATCCGATTCACGTTATTATCATGTAGAACATGTCACAACCAGAGCACGAATGGATTCCTTACTTATGGCCCGTATTGACCAGATTCTGGAAGAACGAAACGGGCGGATTACGAATCATGAGCTTGCACAGATTCTTAATTATGATGGCTCATACATCGGAAGAATAGTGAAAAAAGCAACAGGAAAAAGCCTTTTTAAATACAGTATGACCTTTACCATGGCTGCCGCTGAAACCGTGTTATGCAGTACCCAAATGAGTATCTCACAAATTACAGAGAAACTGAATTTCTCCAACCGGGCACTTTTATATAAGGTTTTCGACCAGTATTATCATATGACTCCCAAACAGTATCAGGAAAAACTACGAAACAAAACCCTTGACATCTAAAAAGCCATATACGGACTTTTATTCCTGTACATGGCTTTTCAATCTTTCATCACTTTTATTTTTCACATAAATCTATCATGGTGATTTTTACATTATATGTTTTCTTTTCTCCAGGACTCAGGAATTTCAACATTCCGGCTTTTCTCATTACATCGCGACCGTCCGGGTAACAGTTGCCGCATTCCAGACCAAGCACATAATCTCTGACTCCCATCATCTTCCATTCCACAAACCCGTCCAGTTCCGTTGCGTCAAAAGAAATACTCAGTCCTATTCCCAGTTTCGGCTGAAAGATAGAAGCTCTTCCTGCCTCATCTGCAAACTTATGATAATAACAGCGTTCCTGATATCCGACTGTCGGTTTCTCCATATGCATCCAATTTTCTATGTCCTCTGCGGCATGATCATCCCTTGGCAGTACCTCTGCCGCTGGTATTTTCACAATGCTGTCTTCGTCCAGCAATGGATATCCCATATTCATGTGATACAGAATCTCAACAGGCTCTATTTTATCTCCTGTATTGCAGATCGTATCACAGATCTCGAAGGAATTTTCCCTAGTAGAAACCTGAATTTTACGTTCCATCCGGAGTTTTCTGCCAAAAATGGTCTCATCTTTTACTGCGGTATGAATAACAAGACCGGCTTCGTCTTCGGTCCAGTAGGCCTGCTCACAGGGCTGATTACCGATAGAACCATGGAGTGGAAGTTCTTCTCCTTCATCCATGCATGGAGAGCCCACTGCCTGTAGTCCGCAAGTGGTAAGAAAGCCAGCCGTAAAGGTCTTCAGCCAGTTTACTCCGATACTGTCATAATAAGCCGGTGCTGCATATCCGCAAGGAGACAGGTAGCTCATATTGATTCCCTTAAAACGCAATCTGGTAATATCACCGCATCTGTCAGGCGAAATAGTGAGCATAAGCCCCTTTCCATTATTCACTTCAAAGAGACGCATACCGTCACCTTTTCCCCCTATAAGACGATGTTCTTCTACTCCATACAACTGTGTGTCATGTCCTATATATGGATTCATTTTCTCTTCACCTTTCCCGGACAGACTGTACCACTACATGAGTGGTCTGACTGCCTGATATACATTTTGATATTTTTCATAGATTCTCATATACTTTTCATGCATTGCCGGTCTTGGTTCATAAGTTTTAATTTCTTCCACCATATGAAACGCGGCATCCTGCAAATCGTGAAAAAGTCCTATCGCAATTCCAGTAAGCATAGCACTTCCTACCGTTCCTGCATCTACAGTTTTCAATGCAACCATAGGCACATTCAGCATATCTGCCTTCATCTGCATCCATTCTTCAGAATGGGCTCCACCGCCGGTGGCGTGGATTTTTTCAAACCGGATTCCTGAACCCTGAAGTGCTTGCATATTCAGATACATTTCATAGACAACGCCTTCCATACAACCGCGGTAAATATCAGCTGTCGTCGTTGCCGTTGTAAGCCCCAAAACAGCCCCTTTAGAACCGGTATCCATATAAGGGGTTGCAGCGCCTGCAAAATGAGGCAGCACCAGAAGCCCGCTTGGAATCGCTTCTTTCTGAGACGCATAAGCCTGTTCCAGATACTCATTGACAGAAATCCCCTGTTCTTTCGCCAACTGCATTTCTTTTTTTGCCAGTGTCTCCGTACACCACTGCATCAGGGCTCCCCCAGTGTAGGAAAATGCATATGCTACATATTTTCCCGGTATCACGTAAGGCACTACAGAAAAATATCCTTGATACATCACGTCGATGTCTGGTATCTGATCATACACCGGAGTAAGGCATTCTACTGTTCCGGCCCCATCCACGGCTACAGAGCCATCAAAAGCACCTGCTCCTACAGCTGCTGATACCTGATCGTGACTCACAGAAACTACTTTTGTATCCCCGCAAAGTCCCGTCTTTTGTACTGCTGCCAGACTGATCGTCCCGGCAACAGTTCCGGTCGATACCGGCTTTGCCATCAGCCCCATATCAATTCCTGCCGCCTCAAATATTTCTCGACTCCAGCAGAGGTTTCGGATATCAAATGCCATCGTTCTGGTGGCAAGGGAATAATCAATCTGTGCATTTCCCGTCAGATGATAGACCACATAATCTTCCATCAAAAAAATCTTACGGGCAGAAGAATATACCTCCGGCTGATTCTTCTTGATCCACATAATTTTGGAAATGCTGTACATTTCATGCGGACGGAGACCGGTAATATTCGCAATCTCCCGCTCTCCAAGCTTTTCAGCCAGCTCCCGGCACTCTTCCTTTCCCCTCGGGTCCGTATAAAGCATGGCCGGGTGAAGCGGTTCTCCCGTCTCATCCACACAGACAAAAGTCTCTCCAAAACTGGTAACACCGATCCCCGCAATATCCGGGTATTTTTCCGCCATCTCCCGAATGGAAGCATAGACCCCGTCCATCACAGCAGAAATGTCAATTTCATGCCCTCCAACCGTCCGCTTTACCGGATAGTCCCGATATGCCTTGTCCAGATATTTCCCATTCTCATCAAAGACCGTACATTTGCAGCCTGTCGTGCCGATATCCAATCCTGCAATTTTCATGCCACATTCCTCCTAATCGATATCTACCCATTCATATCCAAGATAGGTGGTAAATGCCTCTTTTAAGATTTCTTTCATGTGACCAACACCTACCGAAGTGTGATGTTTGAAACCTCCCCTTGCAAGTTTAATCAGCTTATTCTGCAAATCCGGAATTTCACAAACACCGCCGCAGCCGAAGAATGCATCTTCAATCGGATCATCTGTAAACTGCGCCTCACTTGCATACACAATAATTTTACCGTCCTTGGTCTGGCAGTTAGAGATAGTAGTTGGGAATGCCTTAATTCTTCCTTCGTTACATCCCCATCCGGAACCCGGATCACTTTTTGCAAACATCTTATGCTCAGTAACTGTTCCTTTTTCCGTCATTAAGCTTTGGGCAACTGGTCCGCAGTGGAATAAGATCACCTTATTCTCATCATCACCATAGTTATTATTCCAATCCAGTACAGCGGTCGGCTCTTCGCTTGCAAGATTCATGGCACGCATGGTCAGCGCGGAACACATATCAATCTCACAGGAAGCAACAATACCTCTGTCATTTAATTCACTTAACAGGACACACGGACATACCCTCATATAGGTCTCCATCTCATTCCAGCAGCGCAAAGTCAGGGCATCCAGATGGTATTCATCAATATATTCATCAATTACAACAGATATTTTTGCAAGCATTAGTTTATTGGCTTCCGGCACTCTTGTAAAATCTGTGTAATTCTCCAGAACTTTGATTTTTTCCGCAACTGCCGCATCGTCGTCTGCCTTATGCTCTACCTTATAGATCAACTCGGAGAGATCAAAGGATTCCACATTGATTCCGTATTTCTGTAACGTGATTTCATCGAAACGAACGGTCTTAAACGCAGTCGTTCTTGCTCCGATGCATCCCACATTGAATCGTTTCATTCCATTTACCACACGACAGATTGCCGAGAAGTCTCTTAAATTCTGTGCAAATGCTTTCGATAACGGATGTACGACATGCGGCTTCATAACAGTAAAAGGTACGTTATACTGGGTAAATACATCTGTAACAGAGAATTTTCCGCAGTATGCATCTCTTCTGTGAGCAAAATCCATCTTACCAATTTCATCCGGATAAGCCTGCATCAGAATCGGAACCCCCGCATCCTGCAGTGCCGTGATTGCCCCGTTCTCATCTGCAAAAATCGGCATAGAAAAGATTACTCCATCATATTCTCCCTCATGTTCCTTTAACCATTTTGCATAGAGAAGTCCTTCATCTCTCGTTTCGATCCCGCCATACCTGGTCAGTTCCGCATCCATGGCAATGTAGTCATACCCCGCATCCGTGACAGCCTTAATCATATCTTCTCTTGCTCCGTAAATCAGTTCTCCCGGCATAAATCCACGGTTACAAAATGCTAGTGCAAATGTCATCTTTTTTCTCATTTTCGCTTCTCCTTTTTCTTAATCCATTAATGCAAACATTTTCATTGCTGCTTTTACATTTTCTTTCATTGCATCCCTTGCCGCCATGGACGCAGACGAGAAAAACAATGGTTCTCCTTCTTTTACGCTGTTTACATATTCCGCTACCGCATTACCACCGGACTTGTCCATATAAGTAAAATAGTTTACTTTCCTTGTCCCGGCTTCGATGGCTTTTCGATAATCCTCTCTGCTCACTCCGGATCCTCCATGCATTACAATCGGAATCTGTTCTGTCAGCGCACGTACATTTTTTACTACATCAAAATCCAGTTTCGGCTGTGTTAAGTAAATGCCGTGTGTTGTACCAAAAGAGCAGGCAAGCGCATCAATTCCTGTCTCTTCAACGAATACTTTCGCCTGATGCGGGTCTGTATAGATCTTGGTGTCATCGTTCTCACCACTGTCATCCCCAGCACCAGACTCTCTTCTTCCCATAGAGCCAAGCTCTGCCTCTACCGAAGCCCCTGTCTTAGTTGCCATGGCAACTGCTCTTTTTGTATTCTCCAGATTTTCTTCATAGGAAAGTGTGGATCCATCATACATAATTGATGTAAATCCCATATCAAGTGCCTGTTGCAAATATTCCAGGGTCTCACCATGATCCAGATGAACACATACCGGAACTTTGGATTTTTTCGCTGCATTAACCATAATTGGTCCAATCATAGCAAGTGGAATCCACGGTTCGTGACACTGTGCAAACTGAATGATAACCGGTAAATCCAGTTCCTCCGCCGCTTCAATTACTGCTTGAAGCGCTTCGAGGTTTGGCGTATTAAAGGATCCAACAGCTATCTTTTTTTCCTCTGCAATCTTCATTACGTCGTTTAATGTTGCTAACATATTCGTTATCCTCCTTATCTTCTTAGTACTATAAATACTATCCTCTTTTTTTCTGTTTTTATATAGAAGTATGTTCTTTTTACTTTGAATTTGTTCGCAGATATGCTAGAATCAAAAAAAGAATGGAGATTCAGTATGATATCAACTTTTGACATTACAAAGCTGAATGCTTTGTTAAAAGATTTTTATAACCTTACACAGATTCGTATCACAATATTTGACGAGAATTTTCATGAACTCGCTGCATATCCTGAAAATATTGCGCCTTTTTGCCAGATAATTCGCACGGATGAAGCTGGCAGAAATGAATGCCAGCATTGTGATGAAAATGCATGCAAAATTGCTGCTAAACGTCATTCATTATATACCTATCAGTGTCATGCAGGGTTAACAGAAAGCATCCGTCCGCTTTACATGGGAAATATCATCATCGGATATCTTCTTTTTGGTCATGTATTTGCATATGAGTCACACGAAATCGGTTGGAAAGAAATAAAGAAAAGATGTCAGATTTACAAAATCAATATGTCAGATTTACAAAAAGCCTGTTTCATGCAGCCACTCAAAACAGAGAGTTATATTACCTCCGCTTCTCATATTCTGGAAGCGGTTGCAGCATATTTGTGTCTGGAACGAATGGCCTCTCTTCGCAGTCAGAAGCTCCCTGTTCGAATTGATGAATATATTCAATCTCACTTTACAGAGGATATCGATGCCATGCAGATTGCACATGAATTTGGAATTGGAAAAACTCAGCTATATGAAATAGCAAGTCAGAATTACGGAACCGGGATTGCTGAGCATATTCGTAATCTTCGAATCCAAAAAGCAAAAAAAATGTTAATGGAATCCGAATTGCCTTTGGCAGAAATATCAGCACAATGTGGTTTTAAAGACTATAATTATTTTATTACCGTTTTTAAAAAGACAGTGGGTATTTCTCCCAAAAAATACAAAAATCTAACAACAAGTGAATAAACTAAGACTTTATGCATTTAACATATATTATCATACCCGCCATCATTACAAACATCACACTCAGAAATGGTACAGAACAACAGATACCCATATTTTGTGCCAGCACACCGAAAAATGCCGGTGTCAACATTATACTAAGATAGGAAGATGCCATTTGTATTCCAATCACTGACTGTGAGACCTCCGCACCAAATAATTTAGGAGTTAGATATGTCATATTTGGAAAGATCGGTCCCAGACTGACACCTATAATCTGCCAGCTTGAATATTTTTTCTTCATCTGTTTGGGCTGTCTGGACTTTCTTCCACAACGGTAAAGTAATAATTGTAATAACTGCAATAGTCATTTGAATGAAAAAGACCGTACGATATCCCTTTCTCCAGTTCATATTCTCTGATAAAGCAAGTGACATCAGATATGGACTGAGAGAAACACCAATTCCATAAAAACAATGCAGAAAACTCATCTGCATCGCATAATAGTGTAGTGCAACATAATTGTTTAATGCTGTATCAATGGAACCTGCTCCTATTTCCAACGGAATAGCACAAGACATAGCCACAAAAGATTATGCGAACATGAGAAACCAAATAAAGCAACCGCTGTTAAGCTTGTACTGATTGCTGTAATCTTTTCGGTTCCCAGCCTTGCTACTAACCTGACACTCAATAAACTGGAAATGACAGTTCCTCCTGAAATCAGCATAGATACTATGCTGACATAAGAAACCGGTAGATCAAGTTCTTCATAAATTGCCGGCCATGCCACTGGATCAACAAAAACAGAAATGACAGATTGCATTTGCCCGAATATTTTATTCTCCGGCACCCTGATTGCACCAATAACCAGCGATATTTACAACAAATATCTGTTGTCAGTTTTATATCATTCTGACCTTCCATATATTATTTTCACTCCGGATATTGAATGGCATCAGCATCTTTTAACAACACTGTTTCATATATATACGCTTTTATCAAAATATGGGACGGAGGGATATTATCGGAAAAACCCAGACGATTTTTTACCCAAAGATAAGGTATTCTCAGATTGTTTTGAATTAGATGTATTACAGGATATATATCCCGGAATCAATTCCTTACATAAAAAGAAGGAGGCATCTTCGCCTTCAGCCAATCCATGATAGCGAATACCATATTTACTGGCATAAGTACAGCCACTCTTTCCATAAAAATCAATGTTTCCTTCAAAACAAACCGCGCCACAGCCAAGTCCTTTCGCTTTCTCAAAGGAGTAGTCTAACAAAATTTTTCCATATCCTTTTCTTTTCAGTTCAGGCGCAATACAGATTGGCCCCATCGCCATGATAGGAATCGTTCTGCCGTCATCTGCTTTGATATTTGCTCTCATAAACATGTTCTGCCCAATCAGCTTACCATCCTGTTCCGCATCGGCATGCTCCACCGGAGCATTTTCCTGTGTACTGAGGTACATAACAAAATCAAGTTCCTGAACAAACGCCGGATCGTTCCGGAGCTGATTCAGCACATAATGCTCATAACATCCCGGACGATATGCATTCCAGAAACTTTCTCTTACTAAGTTTTCTACTTCCCGATATTCTTCTTTTCTCTCTAAACGTATTAAAATATTGCTGGTGCTCATTTTTTCTTTATCCTTTTCGATTCTTTTTATTGATTTTTGCAATGTTTTTAAATTTTTGTTTTTTCTCAGCCAGATAACCTTGTGTATCTTCTGCATACCGATTCTCATTCATCAGCTTCTGCCAGGAGCGGAGCCGTTCAATCGGTAGTTCACCATGCTCTACTGCCTCCTGTACTGCACATCCCGGTTCGCTGCCTGAATGAGTACAATCACGGAAACGGCATTTAAGCGCCAATTTCTCGATATCTGAAAAAGTCTGATCGATTCCGTCTCCGGCATCCCACATTCCCAGTTCACGCATCCCCGGTGTATCAATCACCATACCGCCGGATGGCAGAAGAATCAGTTCACGATGGGTTGTCGTGTGCCGTCCTTTCTCATCATTCCTCAGTCCGTTTGTATCCAAATGCTTTTCACCCAGCAGGCAATTGATTAAAGTAGACTTTCCGACACCGGACGAACCGATCAATGCGATTGTCTTTTCTTCAGTAAGATACGGATAAATCTGCTCATAACCGTTTTGATCGATCGTGTTCGTCACTAAAACATCCACACTCGCTGCTGCAGAAGATACTTCGAACAGTTTTTGTTCCAGATCCTTGCACAGGTCTGATTTTGTCAACACAACAACCGGCATTGCTCCACTGTTCCATGCAATCGATACATAACGCTCCAGGCGCCGCAGATTAAAATCATTATTCAGAGACATACACAAGAATACAGTATCGATATTGGCAGCAACAATCTGCTCCTCATTTTTTTCACCGGCAGCTTTTCGGATAAAGCAACTTTTTCTTGGAAGAACATGGTGGATTACTGCATTTCCGCCGCTTTTGTTCCAGTCAGCCATAACGAAATCGCCCACCGCCGGATATTCTGATTTTGCCTGGACATCATAATGGAATCTGCCCGATATTTCTCCCCATTTTTCTCCCTGTGAAGATACCAGCCGATAGATTCCCTTTTCCTGTGAAATAACCCGCGAAACAATCAAATCTTCAAAACATTCCGCTGTTTTTTCAATCGTTTCAGACAGGCCGTATTGCTTCATATCTATCTCGTTTCTCATTGTATTCTCTCTCCCGGGTCTCTCCCATGACTCTGCATAAAATGTTCTGCATGATTACGGAGTATTGTGGCATAATCCTCATTTCCCCGTGTCCGATCGGACATACTGATAAGAAGAAAAAGCGGCGCATAATATTCTACCGCAAGCTGCCTGGGATTTTCCTCTTTCAATACTCCTTCCCGGATCAGCCCTCGAAATAAGTCTTCTATGTAGTCGACCGGTCCTGCTACGATACACTGACTGTAAAGTTCTGCCATTTCTTCATTGCGGTATTGCTCCAGTGTCAGCATCTTGCGAAAATCGCATGCGAAATCATCTTCCGTCCAGAAGAAAAACTGAGCAATGGTAAATTCAATCACATTTTCCACGGACTGATTCTCATATGCTTTCGGCTGGATTTCATATTTCTCTTGCGGTACTTCATATTTCCGCGCCCGTTCAGCATCAATTTGATACATCCTCTCAACGATACTGTCAAAAATATCACGTTTGTTTTTATAATGCTTATAGAGAGCTCCCTTCGTCATTCCCAATTCTCCTGCAATTGCGCTTACCGGTACAGCCTCATAACCATCCCTCGCAAACAGGTGAAGAGCAGTCATCAATATTCGTTCCCTTGTATCAGACATTTTTATTTTCTCCATTCAAAATGGTTCACTGAATCATTTTCTTATTCATGGCGATTAAGAAAACGGTCGTTTACCACAATTATAGTGAACGACCGTTTACTTGTCAAGATATTTCTCGATATACGTTGGCCAGAATACCAGCTCCATCATAAAAGTGCTTACATTTGAACTATTTTTCTGACAGTATTCGCTGTTCTTATCGTTAGCTTAGTTCCTATACCTGCACTTGCTGTCTTAGACCACCAATTCGTTTTTTGATAATCTTTACGACTAAAAGACCAGAATATAACTTCTTTATAACCTTCTATCTTTTCTAACCCTTTTTTAGGCTCTCCAATCTCACTGTATACATCAGAAGATTTAGCCGGAGGTATAATGAAAATCAGATTATCATAGATTTCTTTGTTGTCATTATCCCACCAGTCAGGTGCACTTTGTAAAATATCTTCAAGCATTTCTTTTGATATGACAAGAACAGCAATATCTAAATCAAACTGATTATGAATCATCATTTGAATTTGTGCTGTCATTTTCTCTGTATTATCTTCATTACTGGAAAAAATCACATTACCACTGTTCAAATATGTCTTAACTTCTTCAAATGCAAGTTTTTCAAAGCATTTCTTTAACTCAGACATTGGTACTTTATTTTTTCCACTTATATTGATGCCTCTTAGCAGGGCAACATACCTTTTCATAGTCTTACCTCCCCATTAACTTCTTCCCTCTTCGTTATCAACATAGATATCATCTCTATTTTTTTGTAGAAAGGACTTTCTGTCCGCAAGATATTCTTTCCGTAAAAGATGAATTGCAAGTTCCTCTGCCGACGCAGCAAATGCCAACATACATACTGCCCAACAATACCCTACACCTGACGAAACCAAAAGAATATAAGGCAACAGAAATACCGACGCACCGGTCAACTTATTCATCCATGTATGAATTGACGCAAAGCGATGATATTTGACTGCTGCTGTGATGTATGCTGCAAGACGTACAAGTATGATTGCCAATACTACATACCAGATTTCTCCCGGAAGTGTCCGGTACAAAATCGGGAAAAGACGAATCAGCAAAACACTGTAAAAGAACAAGTCAGAAATGCTGTCCAGTCTGGCACCGAATTCACTTGCCTTTCCTGATTTTCTTGCAATCCACCCATCTAATACATCCGTAATACCCGCAAATGTATAAATCACAACAAACAAAGTAGATGTAAGCGGAAGAAAAAACAGAAAAACAGTAGCTGCCATCCGCATGGTGGTAATTGTATCCGCCACATTCCATTTATGAGAGATTTTTAATTTATGGTACATAATCAAATTTCCTTTTACTAATGATTGAACCGGATTATCAGTAACCTGCCGCTTAGGATATTATTCCCCTGGACTTTACTTATATTATACCAAATAATCTTTATTCTCAATAGACTATTATTATATGTAAATGTGTCAATTTTCGGGATTGCAGATAGTTATCTTTTCTCAAAGAAAAAGCTCCGAAAACCTTATAACCACTAGAATCAAGTGTTTATAAAGCTTTCAGAGCCCTTAAAAAATCTGATTTAATTAGCCGTTGATCTGAGCTGCAACTTCTGCTGCGAAGTCTTCATTCTTCTTCTCAAGACCTTCTCCAGTCTCGAAACGAACGAACTTCTGAAGCTTGATTGTAGTTCCGTTAGCTTTTCCAACTTCTTCAAGGTATTTAGCAACAGACTGTTTTCCGTCTTCTGCTTTTACATATACCTGGTCTAACAGACAGATTTCTTTCATTTCTTTGTTGATACGTCCGTTGATCATTCCCTGAATAACCTTTTCCGGTTTCTGAGATTCTTTCGGATCGTTCATGATCTGAGCAAGAAGAATTTCTTTCTCATGTGCAAGATATTCAGCATCAACTTCTGCCTGGCTGACAAATTTTGCATTTAATGCTGCAACCTGCATTGCAACGTTCTTGAGTGCTTCTTTTACTGCATCGTTAACTACTGCTGTTTCAGCTACAACTAAAACACCGATTCTTCCGCCGCCGTGGATGTAGGATACAACTGCACCATTGTCGATAGATACTTTTTCAAATCTTCTGATGCTGAGTTTTTCTCCGATGATAGCGATCTTCTCTGTTAATGCATCATTTACAGTCTTGCTTGTGTCTTCATTCCAAGCTTCTGCCATGAATGCTTCCATCTCAGTGTTCTCGGTTGCTAATGCCTGGTTAACTACTGCTTTAACGAATGCCTGGAAATCAGCATTCTTAGCAACGAAGTCTGTCTCAGAGTTTACTTCAACGATTGCTGCTGTGTTATCACCCTGAACATCTGCCATTACGATACCTTCTGCTGCGATACGTCCGGCTTTCTTAACAGCTTTTGCTTCACCATTTTTTCTAAGGAATTCGATTGCTGCATCCATATCTCCGTTTGTTTCGCTCAGAGCTTTCTTGCAGTCCATCATTCCGGCGCCTGTCATTTCTCTTAATTCTTTTACCATGCTTGCTGTAATTGCCATGATTTTTTCCTCCAACTGATATATTCGTGTATCATCTGTTATATCAAATTTCTTATTCTTCTACTGCTTCTTCAGCCTCAGCTACTTCTACGTCTTCACCTTCGTAAACAACGTCTTCAGCTGCTCCCTGATTTGCTTCGATAACAGCGTCTGCCATCTTGGAAACGATCAGTTTTACGGCTCTGATAGCATCATCATTTCCTGGAATTACATAATCAAGTTCTTCCGGATCACAGTTTGTGTCTGCGATACCGATCAGCGGGATTCCCAGAGTGTGTGCTTCCTGAACGCAGATTCTTTCTTTCTTCGGGTCTACTACGAAGATTGCATCCGGGATGTTCTTCATTTCCTTGATACCGCCAAGGTTCTTTTCCAGTTTTTCCCATTCTTTCTTAAGAGCGATAACTTCTTTCTTCGGCAGTACGTCAAATGTTCCGTCTTCAGCCATTGTCTCGATCTCTTTCAGACGTTCGATTCTGCTCTGGATTGTCTTGAAGTTGGTAAGCATACCACCTAACCATCTTTCATTTACATAGAACATTCCGCAGCGTTCTGCTTCTGTCTTGATAGCATCCTGAGCCTGTTTCTTTGTTCCTACAAACAGGATCTTTCCGCCTTCAGCTGCGATATCAGCAACTGCCTGGTAAGCTTCATCTACTTTTCCAACGGATTTCTGTAAGTCGATAATGTAGATTCCGTTTCTTTCTGTGTAGATGTACTCAGCCATTTTAGGGTTCCATCTTCTGGTCTGATGTCCAAAATGAACACCTGCTTCTAAAAGTTGTTTCATTGAAATAACGCTCATGTTTCTTTCCTCCATTTGGTTTTTTACTTCCGTATGTTTAGGTCCCAAAACCGTGCATCTGATGCGTTGGCACCATTGGGATGAACCACATACGTGTTTTTTTGCAACGCACAAATTATATCATAAAAGCCCTGCATCTGCAAGGCTTTTCTTTACTATTTTATTTGACTGTTTTCTGTGATATCATTTTCTTTTTCAGCAGCTGCAAAAAAGCAGGTAGCCGAATAAAATACACAGCAGAGCAATAAGTATTCCCACGAAAATATTGGGAAGAAACATCATTATTATGATTCCGACCGCGATAAAAAACAGCGCAAATCCGATGATCCGTTTCATTTTATTTCCATCCCTGCTTCCGGTCTCTTTCTATATTGTATGTTATGTTTCCCGGGAGTATTCGTGACGGCCTGTTTATGCTTTCTTCTCAGCTTCTTTCTCAGCTCCGTCCAGGATATCCACCACATCCTCTTCGGTCATTTTGTCCGTTTTCGGTGCTTTCAGTCTGTCGATGACATCCGGAACCATATCGAGAATCTTGGTCATCGTATCCTGGTTCTTGATATTGACAAGACGGGTCGTTCCGTTCTGAATGACAAGCACGGCACACGGGGTCATCTTTCCGCCAAGTCCGCCGGCTCCCTTTTCTTTCTTATCCGCGTTAAATGCACCGGCGCCTACTGCAAAGGAAACGTCGACAAGCGGGAGAATGATTGTATCTCCGATATGGATCGCATCTCCTACTACCGTTTTGGAAGATACCACTCCATTCATTCCTTTGAATAAGGAATCCATTGTGTCCTTGAATCGATTTTCTTCTGCCATAATCTGTTCCTCCTGTTTTCTTTCTTCTATTCTGAACGATTCTTTATTATTTCATTCTTTTACGCACATCTTTGATCAGTATACGGATATCTCTGTTCCAGATCAGGCACCAGACAAGCGCTATCAGATGAAACAGCCGTAGTCCGCCCCGGATCTTAACGCTTCCTTCCAGCACTTTTTCTTCAAAATCAGGCTCTATGTTCATATGTTCCCCCACAAAGGGATAAATCATACTGAGCAGTGCAAGCGTCTTGCCGGTTAAATACGGATCCTCAAAACCGAAATGAATATCCCCCGTTATTTCTTTCGGTCTCAAGAAGCGCCTGATCCAGACTGTCTCTTTCATCAATTTTGCAAATGCCCTCTGATGACTCTCATTCTCAAGAAATACCGTAATCTGTTCTTTTGTTTCGCCGATTGCTTTTATTTTATCACAGATTTGCCGGAATGTATATTTGATCTTTTCAAATATTTTCCGGAATCGCTCGCAAAGTTTTTCGATTCGGGACATTTCCTCCGGTTCTGTTTTATGAGACTTCGTATCTTGAAACTCCTTTTTTAAATGTTCTGCATCCAGATCTTTTGCGTCCTTTGATTTTGTATTCTGTGTTTCCTTGCCCTGAACTTCGGTTTTCTGCAATTTGACTTCTGCCCGCTCTTCCTTACCGGTTTCTGCAGACTTCTTCTCCTTTGCATTTTCCGATACATCTTTCTCTTCTATTCTTTGTGTTTTCGGCACGTTCACAGATTTTTCTTTATTCTTTTTTCCCCTCTTTTCTTTCGGGGCTGCTTCCTTATCTTTCTCTGCTTCACTGGAAAATCTAAGCCAAACCAATCCGAGCTTCCACTTCAGCTCCCCATTTTCAAACGAAACCTTCAAGCGTATGAGATGAAGCAGCCACGAGACACTTCCATGGGCTTTGATCTCACTTACATTTCCCGGAAAATCCGCGTCGGCTGCGTACCGCACCGGCACCAGAAGGACAATACAAACAAGCAATACCAGAATTCCCAGTATCACAGCCAGTATAATCCCTATGATTTTCAATATCAGTCCGATGAGATGGAGCATCTTTTTCTATTCCCCCACGCTATATTATTTCTTTTCCTGGTCCCTAATATAGGAACGTATATCCACATCGCCGGTCTTTTCATAGACTTCTCTGATAATCTCCTCTACCAGATAGACCGCATCTTCATATCCGGATGCCAGACCAACCACAAAAACATCCTCCTCATACAGCATTCCCTGTCGCAAAAGCGATGCAGAATAGAACTCAAGCTGATTCTCACCTTCTTCGGTCAGGACAAGAAGATAGGTTGTCAGCGGATATTTGCCCGACTTCATATTCCGGATAATTTTTTCTTTCTTTTTCCCGATGTCCTCACTGACATACAGATGTTTGTAAAACTTCATGTTTCCCATCCGTTCTGCGTCCGAATAACTATCTATTGATAGTAATACGCATTAAATATCTTTTTCGCAACACTTGTTCCGGTGATGCTTGCCGTATCAGCATTTTCCACGACCGCACTGACTACAATGTCCGGATTGTCCACGTTGGAAAATCCTACAAACCAGGAATGAACCGTCTGCTTATCTACGCTTACTTCCGCCGTTCCTGTCTTGCCCGCCACAGTATAAGATTCTCCGGAAAGGGCAGTTCCGGTACCGTAATTCACAACATCCGTCATATATTCGGTAAGCTGCGCCGCCTCCGCCGAGGTCATCAGATCCGCATATTTCTCCGGCATGTATTTTTTCACAGTTGTTCCGGTATAATTGGTGATCTGATCCACCAGATAAGGCTTCATTAAGGTTCCTCCGTTCGCGATTGCTGCGGTGATCATAGCCATGTGATATGGTGTTACCACCGTTTTCCCCTGGCCTATCGCGGTCATCATCGTCTCAGCACTGTCCGAATCACCGGTCAGTCGGAAACTGCTCTCGCGATAAGACAGATCACACGGAATCTTTTTGTCAAACAGAAGGTCCTCCGTCGTCTTCTTCCATTTATCTTTATCAAGCTGAAGCCCGATATTTGAAAATGATGTATTGCAGGAATTTGCCACAGAATCCGCAAGATCCTCCTGCCCGTGAGCCGTCTGTCCGTAGCAATGGATTGTCGTTCCGTCCGCCTCGATAGATCCCTCGCAGTAATGTGTATAGGCATCATCGGCATCGGGATGTTCTCTTAAATATTCCAGAGTCGTGACGATCTTGAACGTGGAACCGGGCGTATACTGTCCCATAGTCGCTCGGTTGAAGAGCGAACTGTCCGGATCGTTGTTCAAAGCTTCCCAATTCTCCGCTACGGTATTCGCATCGAATGTCGGCTTGGAAACCATAGCAAGAATCTTACCTGTGCTGGCTTCCATCACCACTACGGCACCCTTGTTGTTGCCCAGCGCGTTATACGCGGCCTGCTGCAGCTTCGTATCCAGCGTCGTGACCACATTATCACCTATATTTTTCTCTCCTTTGAATTCCTTTGCCAGCTTTTCAAGGAAAAATGCATTGGAAGTCAGCAGATTAAAGTTCTGAATCGACTCGATCCCGTATTTTCCTTTTACAGAATAACCAACTACATGCGCATACAAATCGTCATACGGATATTCCCTGGTCTCTGTACCGTCTTCATCGGTCACAGTCTGTGCCAGTACTTCTCCGTTACAGTCCAGTATTTTTCCCCGGACTACACGCTTGGCGAGAAGATCCTGACGTACGTTATACGGGCTGTTGATCACTTCTTTGCTTTTCACTACATTGAAGTATACCATATATCCAATCATCACAAGGAACAATGTTACAAACATATATGTCACTCTGGCAAATTCCTTGTTGGTCATCTTCTTTTTCTTAGCTTCTTCCTTTTCGCGCGCCTTCTGCTCTTTTCGTGCCCGTCGTTCTGACAGAGGCTTTTCCCGAACCGGCTTTTCCTGAACTGATTTTTTGCGGTTGTTTTCCCGCGGTCCTTCCCCTTTCTTCTGCCCTTCGCTGCGCTGGCCGCTTTGCCGCTTTTGAGGTTGATACGTTCTTTCGTCGGGAAGGTTCTGAAGCTCTTCGTCCAGCCTGTCCATTTCGTAATTGCTGTGCTTTTTTTCTTTCAATATCCTCTTCCTCGTCTTCTCTTACTATATAAAGTCCCTGAATAATACCAAACATGATCACAGTGCTTAAAACTGAGCTTCCTCCGTAACTCACAAGCGGAAGCGTCACCCCGGTGGACGGAATGAACTTTGTCACACCGCCAATCGTGAGAAATACCTGGAATATGTAACAGGTTCCAAGTCCAAGTGCCACAAGCTTGTAGAAACGATCATGCAGTTCCATGGCGATATTAAGAAACATAATATACACACTGACGCAGATCATCGTCAGACAGATTGCAAATATCAATCCCATTTCCTCTGCGATTGCCGAAAAAATATAATCCGACTCTGAAACCGGAATCTTATCCGCAGCCCCCTGCATGAGTCCCATGCCGAACCAGCTTCCTGTCCCAATTGCCATCAATGACTGCGCCAGCTGCAAACCGCCTTCATTGTAAATCGCAAACGGATCCTTCCATGCAAGTACACGTACCCTCACATGGTTGAACAGATAATACGCTACTACGGAAGCTGCGCCTCCGGCACCCACCCCTGCAAATACGTACAGTGGCTGCCTCGTCGCCACATAGAGCATGACCAGGTACACGGCAAAAATGATCAGTGCTGCCCCCAGATCCTTGGAAACCACCAGAATCAACACGTGAACAGCAGCAACTACAGTCGTAATCACGACATTTTTAAAACTGGTATCCATCTTCAGGCTCGCAGCCGTAAAGAATACGAAAATGATTTTCACAAGCTCCGACGGCTGTAAGGCGAAACCACCGATCTGAATAGAAAGCAGTGCTCCACCGGTTACAGGACCAAAAATCAACACCACCGCCAGCATAATCACACCGGCTATTGCATAAAACCTTCTCCATTCAGAGAGTACCTTCACCTTACGGATAATGATCGGAACAATCAGACTGATTGCCACGGCTCCCGCTGCAATGATAAACTGCTTCACCGCCAGCGAATAGGATAATCTGGTAATCATAATAAACCCGATCGATAAAAGCATACACATATTGTTCACGACTAGGCGCGACACCTTCGGGTAGATTTTCGTATACAGAAGAATGATCGTCAGCAGAAGCACGACCTGCATTCCATAGAACCCAATCATCTTCTTCTCTTCCGTCTGCAAATACAGCACCAGAAACGCTGTAAAATGCATGAGAAACATTAATACATTCTGGCGGCGAAGAATGCTCTTTTTCGTATATTCATCTGAAAAGCCAAAAACTGCAAAACACTCATACGTATAGACTGCAATCATGATGATCATGAGATATTTCGACAGCTCAACAACAATATTTACCAAATCTTCACCTACTTTATTCCTTTCTTCCAGTGTCCCCGGGTAAATTCTCCGTCCAGGTATACTGCCTCCTCCTCATAAAGCTGCAGAATCCTGCCGGTCTGCCGGGCATTCTCTACTGTAAACATCAGGCGGAAGCCTCCTGCTCCAATCTGATCTGCCTCCTGCATCCGGTCTGCAAGATAGAGTGGTACCTGATTATAAATCACATTATAACAATAATCACACTCATTTTGTACCATAAACTGTTTTCGATATCTGTCAGTTATTGTCATACAGGACGATTCTTTTTTACATCTGCCCAGCGTTTTGCGGACACATCCGGCAGATACCATCATGGGAAGGTGTCCGTACAGAATCAGTTCTCCGTCCTGCATCGGAAGTGACTCCAATTCTCTGGCAGTCAGTTCCAGCGGAGCTGTGAACCCATAAATCCCCTTCTCCTTCCAGAACGCCAAGCCCTCGCGGTTAAACTGATAGAGGTTATATTCTGTCATAATACGTCCTTCAAACCCGCGTTTCTTCAGGAACCCATAGCTTTCATAATTCCGGATCATGACGCCGTCCCATCCGGCATTCAGGATATGGTCATAGCCTGCATCATACCGTTTCCGTGTCGTTTCCCGGAAAATATACGGCATGATCAGCCAGATCTCTTTCCCGGATTCTTTCACATCCCGAATGACCTCCCGAAGCATCTCATTTTCCCAGATTTTCGGGAACGCTGCACAATCCGCATAGATCCGCTCAATCATTCCGGATCCTGTCAGCACGCGGATCTGCTCCAACGTCCGGGCAGAAGCGGTAAATCTATGATGCGTCGGCATGGAATCTATCATAGGATTCGCCATAACAGCGGGGACAGTTTCCCTGATATCCTGCGCATCCGCTTCCTTTCTTCTGTACCTCTCTGTTATTTCGCATTGCAGCTTGTCCAACGCCTCTCTTCGGATCTCATTGAGCTTTTGCATGGGAACGAACGCGTTTCCTGTGATCTCGATCTGAAGTTCTTCGAATTCAAACGGGGTATTTCCCGTCTTTTCTAATTGCTTTTTCACACGTTCAACATCGATTGGGTGATTCATGGCTTCCTGAACCTTATCCGAACATACCGTAAAGCAAATATCGCCGTATGATACCGTTAGTTTAGCAGAATCTCCAACGGAAAGTATAAAAATTCCCTTAATTTTTTCTTTTATTTTTCTATCCACATATAGCTCATGAAGCTTCTGGATCAACACTTCGTTCCTGATCCTGCTCAATACCATTCCTTTCGCAGCCGGAGTATCGGCAAATACCGGAATGGTCAGTGACGCACCTTTTTTCACTGCCGTCTTACAGGTATAGTTGTTCGCCTTCTCCTTACCTCTCCGCATGGGAAGTTCAATGATATCCTGCGGATTCAAATCGATGAGTGCACGGCATTCCATATTCCTTCCGGATTTTTTCAGCACCTTTACTGCAGGGATCCCCGCATGGTTCGGCCTGTCCAGCGAAACCATCTCTCTCCCGTTCTGTGTGTGATAATATCCGGTGTGAAATCCTCCCCGATTGTACAGATCCAGAAGTACACTCCGATCCGCTTCTTCCACCCGGAACTTCTGTTTGGCAAATACCTCCGGATCTGTCCCTTCTGGTGCTTTTTCAAGCAGTTCCAGATACAGATCCGTATATTTGCGGTATAAATGCGCGACTGCCGCTACATATTCCGGTTTCTTCATTCTTCCTTCTATTTTAAAAGAATCTATCCCCGCTTCGACCATCTCGGGGATCAGATCCAGTGTACAGATATCCTTAAGACTGAGCAGATACCTGCTTTTGTCGTCTCCTTCAGCCTGATACAGAAGTCTGCACGGCTGCGCACACTGTCCACGGTTCCCGCTTCGCCCGCCAAGGAAACTGCTGAACAGGCACTGACCTGAATAGCAGTAGCAGAGTGCTCCATGCACAAAGCTTTCAATCTCCAGATCGGTCTCTTCTGCGATTTTTCTTACTTCTTCTATACCAAGCTCTCTGGCTGTCACCACACGTGTGACGCCTTCCTTTTCCAGAAGTTTCGCTCCATCCACACCGGTGATCGTCATCTGTGTACTGGCATGGACCGGAAGATCCGGAAATGTCTTTCTGATAAACCGGAGTACCCCGATGTCCTGCACGATCACCGCATCCAGCCCCTGACGGTAATAGGGATAGAGATACGCATAAAGCTCCTCTTCCAACTCCTGTTCCTTCAAAAGTGTATTAACAGTCAGATAGAGCTTCTTACCGTGCAGATGCACAAAATCGATTGCTTCCAGAAGTTCGTCTTCCGAAAGATTATTCGCATATGCGCGAGCACCGAACATCATACCTCCGGTATAAACCGCATCCGCTCCTGCAG
The DNA here is from genome assembly GCF_052066395.1 of Bariatricus sp. HCP28S3_A4. Classification (NCBI taxonomy): domain Bacteria; kingdom Bacillati; phylum Bacillota; class Clostridia; order Lachnospirales; family Lachnospiraceae; genus Bariatricus; species Bariatricus sp. HCP28S3_A4. The sequence goes on from NZ_JBQHSE010000004.1 coordinate 23,306, forward strand.
CCACAGCTGCTTTCAGACTATCCATCGACCCTGCAGGTGCCAGAATCTCCACTTGCTTCCTCATACCAACCTCCTATAGCGCAAAATAGACTGTCATAAGACAGTCTATTTCTTACGGTGATTTTTCATCTCAGTTTCTAACTGTACGATTTTCATCTGTAATTCTCTGTTCTCTTCTTTCAGCTTGTCCAATGCCTTTTCAGCATTCTCATACTTTATCTGAATGGAAATCAGTTCATGCTTTAGGTCGTACATCTCTTTGTCTTTCGCTTCGATATCGCTCTCTAAGGCTCCACCCTGCTTCTTGGCCTTGAAGTAATCGTCTGCAATGTTAAGTGCCAGAAGTACATTCCTGGCTTCCGCACTCTGCTTGCGGTACCCCTCGCTGCTTGTACATTCTTCAATCTTATGGTTCAGATAAGTGGACACCTTCTGTAGATAATCTTCGCTCTCAAAGCCGCTCAGTGTAAATACCTTTCCACCGATGAGAACTTCTGTGTAATTTTTTGACGATGCCATAAAGAACCTCCTTACCCGCTCAATTCCTCATTTCATTATATACTATATTTAGACAAAAACCAACTGTTTTTCAATTTTTTTATCTAAATTTCAACGAATCATTGGTTTTTAAGGTCTATTCCAGCCCCAGATGATGGTATGCCAGCTCCGTGACGACCCTTCCCCGCGGTGTTCTCTGAATCAGACCATTTTTAAGAAGATACGGTTCATAAACATCTTCAATCGTTCCTGCATCCTCTCCGATCGAAGCGGCGAGCGTATCAAGTCCCACCGGACCTCCCTGAAATTTCTCGATCATCGTCAGCAGAATATTCCGGTCCACATGATCCAGTCCCTGACGATCCACTCCCAGAAGATCCAGTGCGTAAGAAGCCACTTCTTCCGTAATCACCCCGTCATATTTCACCTGGGCGAAATCCCTTACCCGCTTCAATAAGCGGTTGGCAAGACGCGGAGTCCCTCTGGAACGCCTTGCCAGCTCAAGTGCTCCTTTTTTGTCAATTTCCACATCCAGTACGTTCGCGGAACGCATGATGATCGTCTGCAGTTCCTGTTCCGTATAGAATTCCAGACGGTTGACCACTCCGAAACGATCGCGAAGAGGTGCGGTAAGCATTCCGGCACGCGTGGTCGCTCCAACCAGTGTAAACTTCGGAAGGTCAAGCCGTATGGAGCGAGCGGACGCCCCCTTCCCGATCATAATATCAATCGCGTAGTCCTCCATGGCAGGATACAGCACTTCCTCCACCTGCCGGTTCAGCCTGTGGATCTCATCTACAAAAAGCACATCCCCTTCCTGGAGATTATTCAGGATTGCCGCCATCTCTCCCGGCTTCTCGATAGCCGGGCCCGAGGTGATCTTCATATTGACTCCCATCTCATTCGCAATGATACCGGCAAGTGTCGTCTTTCCCAGTCCCGGAGGCCCGTAAAACAGTACATGATCCAGGGATTCCCCCCTGGACTTCGCCGCTTCAATGTAGATCTTCAGAGTCTCCTTTGCCTTCTCCTGGCCGATATAATCCTTCAATAGCTGAGGCCTTAAATGATTCTCTATCTTCTTGTCTTCTTCCAGATTCTCGGTTGTAATAATTCTCTTCGCCATATGCCGCCCCTTACATCAAAAACTTCAGTGCTTTTTTCAGCAGTTCTTCTACCGTTGTATTCTCATCCGTCTCTACCTGACGCACCGCGCGGAGTGCTTCCGTGCCTCCGTATCCAAGCGCGGTCAGCGCCTGCACCGCATCAGACTGTACTTCCTGTCCGCAGGAAGAAGCGTTCTGAACAGTTCCTTCTCCCTCCATCTGATGCGTCAGCACATCTTCAATACTCAGCTTGTCTTTCAGTTCCAGGATCAACTTCTCTGCCGTCTTCTTCCCGATACCGGGGGCTGCCGATATGGCCTTCACATCGTTCGCCATCACCGCAAACCGCAGTTCATCGGGCGTCAGCTGTGAGAGGATCCCGAGTCCGCCCTTCGGCCCGATTCCACTCACCCCAATCACAAGCCGGAATACTTCCAGCGCATCCCGGGTGAGAAAGCCGTAGAGCTGCATCGCATCCTCCTTCACATTCAGATATGTATGAATCTTCACTTCTTTCCCCGTAGGCGGGAGCTGACTCAACGACTTTGCCGGCATAAAAATGCCATAGCCCACCCCTCCAACATCAACCACTGCTTTATCTTCACTGATATAGACCAGTTCTCCTCGAATATATGAAATCATCTCTTCTGCTCCTTCCTGCTTCCCATGTCCAATCCCGCAAGCCTCTTCAGCATGGCCTCTGCCAGGATTCCTATCACAAGTCCGGTGATTGCTCCCGCAACCAGAAGCACCGGAAGATAATAGGAAACACTGAATGTCTCAACGATCAGCATGGCGATCAGAAGCTGCCCCACATTGTGCATGACTCCTCCCGCCAGGCTGACACCATATACACTGAACCAGCCTTTCTTCTTCAGAAAAACCATGACCGTAAGGCTGAGCATCCCTCCCGCCAGACTGTAAATGATACTGAAAAGATTTGCAAAAAGGAAGCCGGACAGTACGATTCGGGCAACAGACAGTGCATATGCTTCCTCTGTCCCCATCTTATAAAGAGCCACCACAACAATCAAATTCGCCAGTCCGAGCTTCACTCCGGGAATTCCGATGTGAAAAGGGATCAGACTTTCCACATAACTGAAGATCAGCGCCAGTGCAGTGAACACTCCGAAATATGTCACTTTTGTTCTCAATTTGCCGCCTCCTAATTCGTAACCGCATCCAGCTCCGATTCATCCTGATTTGCGATCTGGAGCACGATATTATTCGGAAGGCAGATAATATTTCCCCGATTCTTAGAAATCGCTTTCTGCTTCATACAGAGCTTATCCGGGCAGTCGGCCTGAATCATCTTCACCGTACCGTCCTCGATCCGCATCGTATTCGTTCCTCCGTTCAATTCCACTTCCTGATCTTCCGACAGATCATAGGATGCCACGACCTCACCGTCTATCCGCACAGTCACATACCCCGGATGCTTGTCCCCGAGCCAGAATCTCAGCGCACAGATCGCTGCTGCAACAACTACCACGATTAGCAATAAGAGCAAGTCGTTCTTTCTCAAATTCTTCTTATTCTCCATGACTCCACCTCTCTTCCGTTTATTCTAGCACAACATATCCCCGAATGCAACCAAACGTTCGATTGATTTTTCTCTGCAGTCACCTTATAATGATACTATTATAACACTTCGGAGGGAATTATGAAAAAATGGAAATTACCGGGGATTCTGCTCCTCATTACGATACTTCTTGTCAACGGATGCTCCAGCATTTCAAATGAACCTGCTTCCAGGACTTCCACCTTCTTTGACACAGTGATCACCATCACGGTCTACGATAAAAATGCGGACCACATATTAGACGAGTGTATGCAGTTATGTAAGAAATACGAACTTCTCTTCAGCCCGACAAATGAAGAAAGTGAGATATACAAGCTGAATCATGCAGGAGGCCAGCCGGTGGAGCTTTCCCGCGAAACCATTGAGGCGATCGAGATCGGGCTGAAATACAGCCAGCTCACGGAGGGTAAATTCGATATTACCATCGCGCCGCTGATCGATGCCTGGGGATTCCGCAGTGATTCTCCTTCTGTCCCGTCAGACAGCGCCATTGCGGAAGCAAAGAATCATATCGGCTATCAGAACGTCAAGATAGAAGGAAACACCGTCCGCCTTGCCGATGTCAAATCCGGCGTAGACCTTGGCGGCATCGCAAAAGGCTACATCGCCGACCGCCTCAAGGAATATCTCAAGGGACAGGGAGTCAAACACGCGCTGATCAGTCTCGGCGGAAATGTACTTGCACTCGGCGGGAAACCGGACGGAACCAGTTTCAATATCGGGATCCAGAAGCCGTTTGAAGAGACCGGCGTCACGATTTCTTCCGTAAAACTGAAAGATAAATCCGCCGTCACTTCCGGCATTTACCAGAGGTATTTTGAACAGGACGGGGTCCAGTACCATCACATTCTGAATCCGGTCACCGGCTATCCGTATGAAAATAACCTTCTGGGCGTTACGATCATCTGTGACTCTTCCGCCGAAGCAGATGCACTGAGCACGAGCTGTTTTGCACTCGGTCTAAAAGCAGGTATGAAGCTGATCGAAGATACACCTGCTGCCGAAGCGGTATTCATAACCTCAGACTACGAAATGCACTATTCCAGCGGATATAAGAAATAAACCTGAAACAGTGCACTTCGGCTGCAATTATTAATTTAGAACAAGCGGCCAGCGGATCTCTGCCTTGAAGAGATCTGCTTCGGTCTCTATGACGAAGGTTCCCTTCTGGAGTTCCACAAAACTTTTCACGATGGCAAGCCCCAGACCGGAGCCTTCCGTATTTCTGGAAACATCCCCACGTACGAAACGGTCTGTGATCTCATCCGGATTGAAATTCAGCTCCGTAGCAGAAATATTTTTGATCCGGATCACAGCCTCCTTCTCTTCTTTTCGGATCTCTACATAAACGCGGGTGCCCCCAAGCGCATATTTTGCCACATTGACCAGCAGATTCTCAAAAATCCGGTAAGTCTTCTGACTGTCCAGCAGAAGGTTCACTTTCTCTTCCGGAAAATCCGTGCGCAGTGTCAGATCAGCCGCTTTGATTTTTTCATCCAGCTCCAGTTCCACCTGTTTAAACAGATTCACAATATCGACCTGAACCAGATTCAGAGAAATATTGTCGCTGTTCGCTTTACTGATCTCAAACAGATCCTCGATCAGTACTTTCAGGCGCATGGATTTCTGATCCAGCACATCGATATAGGATTTCCGCTTTTCTTCGTCCGTCTCTTCCTTCAAAAGATCCACATAGGTAATGATCGCCGTGAGCGGTGTTTTCAGATCATGAGACACATTCGTAATCAGCTCTGTCTTCATACGCTGGCTCTTCACCTCTTCTTTGACCGCTTTTTTGAAGCCACTCTGTATCTTCTGTATCTCTTCGCGGAACGGACTGAAAATCCCCAGATCTTCCTTGATCTCCACATCCAGATTGCCCTTTGCGATCTCTCCTGTAGCTTCCAACAGAAGCGCATATTTCGTACGGATATCATCAAAACATTTCCGCAGGATAAAGAATAAAATGAGCGAATAGATTAAAAGTGCAAAGATACCGAACACCCACATCATGCAACAGATCAGAAGTATACAAAAATTAACCGCAACGATCTTCAGGATCACTTTGGTATTCTTCTCTTTCAGATCGATATCATAAAAGGAGTGGTATAACCGATGAAGTTTTTCTTTGATCCATTCATAAATACTTTTCAAACGAAGCCCGGATTTTTCCCAAAGCTTTACACATAGTACCCGTTGTGCTAGGTACCCCTTGATACCAAGTGTGTAGATCTGCCTTGTGCATCCTCCGATCCAGTATGCAACAGCAAACACTGCCATCCAGATCAGAAAATCTTCCGGGTAGTATCCTCTTCCCGTATTACGTGCCACCAGCCATCCGCAGTGATTCAAAATCCACGCCACGGTACAGCATCCAATAATCAGAACCGCTTCAAATGGTGCGTGGAATATGCGTTCCTCCCCGGTATGAAGCGTCTTAAAGCGAGGCAGAAGCATGGCAAGAAGGATCATCAGCATGGCAAGAGCGAAGAAAGTGTATACTTCGATATCCGGTGCACTCTCGTTGACATAGATCTGAGACACCAGATAGCAGTCAAGATTTTCCTGCGTCATTCCAAAGTAGAATACAGAATGAACCGGTGCTCCCGGAAGTTCATTATCCAATATCGGGTCACAAAACGGATAGTCCGTCAGTTCGCCGATGATTCTGCGAATGCTTTTTTCTGTCTCTTCTTCTCTGTCCCCAATGCAGTCAAGATAATAAGGCGTTCCGTTTTCATCATATCCAAAAGCAACTCCAAATGCGTATTGATCCCATTTTCTCAAAATATCGTTTTCTTCCGTATCCGTAATAATGGTTGTATTCTCTGTTTCAGCGGATGTTGCTTTGGAATCATCTGCATTGGTGTCCTCTGCAGCAGAATCCTTTGAAGCAGAATCTTCTGTCGTAGTCTCTTTTGCTATTTCCATCTGATAATTCACATAAGGAGCCAGCCCTTCAAACACCTGATAAACCCCAGTATATTCAGACCTGGGAAGATATCCATAGGCATCGTCCCCTTTGCCTTGTGCATAATAGAGCACATAACTGCTCATGAGCATCTCCTTTATCAGTTCTTCTTTATCCTGATAATAATCCTGCTCCAGTTCCTGCCTTTCTTCCATAGCGCGGTAGAATTTCCCATAATTCTCTACCATAATGATGCTTACAACTGCAAGTGCAGCAACAATAAGCACGATCGCAAGTTTATGCCTGTTTTTCAATTTTGTATCCAACGCCCCACACCACCTTCAAATATTTTGGTTCTTTCGGGCAGCTCTCAATCTTCTCACGGATATTCCGCACATGCACCATGATCGTATCCGTATTGATCGCCCGTTCATTCCAGACTCTTTCATAAATCTCTTCGGAAGAAAATACTCTTCCGGGATTCTTCATTAATAGTAAAAGAATCTTATATTCGATCGGTGTCAGTTTGACCGGTTCTCCGTCTACGGTTACTTCCACAGTGTCCTCATTCAGTTCAAGACCACCGACGACATGTATATTCTTCCCTTCGTTCTGTTTGTTTAATTTTTCTGCAAATCTCCGGTAGCGCCGAAGCTGTGAATTTACCCGGGCTAAAAGCTCCATCGGTGTAAATGGTTTCGTAACATAATCATCTGCTCCGATGTTCAGTCCCATGATCTTATCCACTTCTTCCGATTTGGCTGACAGCATGATCACTGGGAAATCATGTTTCTCACGAAGCTTCATTGTCATTGTGATCCCATCCATTCTCGGCATCATCACATCTACGATCGCAAGATGAATTTCTTCTCTTTCTATCATCTTAAGACCTTCAACACCGTCCGCGGCCTGGAATACCTCATACCCCTGGTTTTTCAGATAAATCTCAACACCTTCCCGGATTTCTTTGTCATCTTCTACTATTAATACATGATTCATTTCCATGTTCTTTTCCCTCATCTCTTCCATTCATTGCGTGCACCTAATGTACCAGGTCACACTTTCATATTATACACTTTTTTTCACCTCCGTAAAGCAAACACGTTTTTCTTTTGCTCTACGTATAGGATAGATGAGACTTCTTAAAGAACACGGCACAAAATGCTAAAGATTTTCTAAAGTTTATTCTCCAAATACTTTGTCTGTTTCTTATTGAACGAAATTGCAGGAGAAATACAAACTTTTTTCGTTTATAAAAATAGTGCTCGTCAGGCAGGCAAGACTTGGAACCTCTAAGAATAAGAAAAAGACCACTCCCCACTCGGACTGGCCTTTTCAATAAAAATTATTATTCAATTAGAAGCTAAGCAATGCTCCGATTATCGCAACAAAAACAAATATCATGACAATTGCAAAAGCAATCAGAGTCATAATCAGATATGCACGGCAGTAATTTCTACGATTCACATTGCCGTTCTTCTCAAATGCCCAGATACAGTAAATGATGATTCCAAAGCACGGTACTGCACCGATCAGCAAAGTAAGCAGCCACTCGCCCATAGAAAGCGGTGCTTCATTCGTCTGACGACCAGGATGGAAGTTGTAATTCTGATTATAGTTTATCTTCTGTGCCTGATTAGAATTTGTGTTATAATTCTGACCATTCTGGCTCTGATTCATATTGGGATCTGACGCACCGTTCGACTGACTGCCCGTCGCTCCTGTCTGCTGTGCATTTCCATAATATCCCATATTCGGATCTCCATAAGAAAAATGTCCCGCTGTCTGCTGCTTATGTACTGTGTCCGCATTCGGATCCGTGTAAACCGGCTCTTCATCCGGTTTAACCTCCGTCTGTTCCAAAACAGGCTTCTCCTGCTGTGGTACAGTTACCAATGTGTCTTTCGTAATCTGTGGTTCTTCGCTCACTTGTGCTTCTTCCCCCACCTGTGGTTCTTCGCACAGCTGTCGTTCTTCGCTCACTTGTGCTTCTTCTGCTCCTACAGTACAGCTTCCATCAGCCTCCGTCAGTTCCGCCGGAGTACCTGCCCCTTCCGGCTGCAAGTCCGGCTGTGTATCTAAAACGCTCTCTTCCTGCGATACCTTGTTCTCCAACTCGTTATCCATGGTATATTCCTCCTGTCATTCATCTACTTAAACTGGTATCATAATACCACAGCAAATATTAAAAAACAACATTCTTCACATACCTTTCACATTTCTCTTTCACTGGAAATGTACGCTTATACATTCCCTTTCCAAAGTCTGTATAACCGATACAGCCGGCTGCTCTCATCGTAACTCATCGGAGGTTCTCCCGGAAAATACCGTACCATCCGATACACATAAAACACCAGCATCCCGATCAGAATCACGATCAGACATTTCATCAGGATCTTGACATCCTTCTGGAGGATGTATCTTCGTATTCCAAATGCCGCAGCCCACATAAGAAGCACGTAGGAAAACGGATGAAATCTCCATGCGGATGCGAAATCTCCTCTCAGGATTGACAGCATCGCTCTCGTCATGCCGCAGCCCGGGCAAGGAAATCCGGTCAGGATCACACTGGGGCAGAGACTGTGAAGCACAAACTTTCCAAGAAGGAAATACAATACCAGAACAAGCAGCACAGGCCACAGGTTCCGGACATCCTGCCACACGAGCAGGAGTCCTTCTCCCATCACCTTCGCTGCTTTTTTTATTTGATGCTTCATATTATTTAATAATCTTCTTCGGACATTTTTCCGCACATTTTCCGCAGTTTGTACATTTTTCCGGGTCAATGTGGGCGATATTGCCTGTCACAGTCACTGCCTGGAATTCGCAGACCTTCTCGCACATCTTACATCCGATACATCCGACAGAGCATACGCTCATAACATCTTTTCCTTTATCTCTGGAGCTGCACTGAACCAGATGTTTCTGTTCGTATGGCACGATCTCAATCAGGCGTTTCGGACAGGCGCTCACACAGCTTCCGCAGGCTTTACATTTCTCCGGATCTACTACCGCAATGCCGTCTACCACATGAATCGCATCGAACTGACAGGCTTTTACACAGCTTCCAAATCCGAGACATCCGAAGCCACATCCTTTCGGACCGCCGTTCTGCATCTGGCTCGCCATAACACAGTCTTCAATTCCTGTATAGTCATAGGCCTGTTTTGCCTTGCCGCAGGTTCCGGCACATTTGACAAATGCAGTCTGACGGACCGTTTCTCCTGCGTCGGTTCCGAGAATTGCGGCAATCTTTTCTGCTACCGGAGCTCCTCCGACCGGACAGCGGTTATGTGGTGCCTCACCTTTCGTAATGGCTGCCGCAAGTCCTGAACATCCCGCGTATCCGCATCCGCCACAGTTATTGCCCGGCAGTGCTTCCAGAATTGCCTGTTCTGTTTCATCAACTTCTACCGCAAATTTTTTACCTGCAACTCCGAGGAAGACACCGATGAAAAGGCCGGTGCCGCCCACGATGAGTGCAGCAACTAAAATTCCTGTTATACTCATAATCCGGTCCTCCTATATGATTCCGGAGAATCCAAAGAACGCGATGGACATAAGTGCTGCCGTAAGCAGTACGATCGGTGTTCCCTGGAAAGACTCGCTGATATCATTGTATTCGATTTTCTCACGAACACCGGCCATGATGACGATGGCGATCGTGAATCCAAGTGCTGTTGCAAAACCATTTACCACACCTTCCAGAATGGTATATTCCTTCTGTACGTTCGTGAGTGCAACTCCAAGTACTGCACAGTTTGTTGTGATCAGCGGAAGATACACACCAAGTGCATTGTAAAGCGGAGGCATCGTTTTCTTCAGGAACATTTCTACAAACTGTACCAGTGCTGCAATGACAAGGATAAATACAATCGTCTGAAGGTATTCGAACCCTGTCGGCATCAAGATAAAACGGTAAATCAAACTGGTGATAAATGATGCAATCGTAATAACGAAGATAACGGCTCCTCCCATACCTGCAGCTGTCTCGATCTTCTTGGAAACTCCGAGGAACGGACAGATTCCCAGGAACTGGCTGAGGACTACGTTATTTACAAGTGCTGAACCAATCGCAATAATAAGTAATTCTTTCATCTCGTATTCCTCCTATTCTTTTTCCTGGCCTGTCGGGAAAACTTTTCCTTCACAGCCGCCGCATGACGCACATCCGCCTTCTGCACATCCCTGTGCTTTCGGAACTTCTTTGCCTTTTGCTGCCATCTTCTTCATGATCTTGCTGCGTGCTGCAACAAGGAACGCAAGTACCAGGAATGCACCAGGTGCAAGAATAAAGATGGTGACCGGCTCATAGAAACTCGGCATGATCTGGATTCCGAAGATTTTTCCGGATCCGATCAGTTCACGCACGATTGCGATACAGGTAAGACCAAATGTAAATCCAAGTCCCATTCCGATACCGTCAAAGATAGACGGAAGTACCGGATTCTTGGAAGCATAACTTTCTGCACGTCCCAGAATGATACAGTTTACTACGATCAGCGGGATATAGATTCCAAGCGAATCATACAGTGAAGGAACAAAGCCCTGCAGAAGGAACTGCACCATTGTTACAAATGATGCCACAATTACGATAAATGCAGGCATTCTGACTGAATCCGGAATTACTTTTCGGAGCATGGAAATCAGCATGTTCGAGAGTACCAGTACAACCGTAGTGGAAAGTCCCATTCCGATACCGTTGATCGCAGAAGTCGTTACCGCAAGTGTCGGACACATACCAAGCATCATGACGAAGGTCGGATTTTCTTTAATTAAACCATTATATAATCTTTCGGTACAACTATTCATTTCCACTACCTCCTAACGCATTCTGAAAATAACCAAGTGCTGTGTTGACGGCTCCGGTCACGGCACGGCTGGTGATCGTTGCACCACTGAGTGCATCAATCGGCTCACTCTCTCCGCCATCCTTGGCAACATAGAACTTGTCTGTCTTCTTCTCTGCATACTGATTATAGAATTCCGGCTCTGTCGCACGCATACCGAGACCTGCCGTCTCACCGATCGACAGAATGGAGATACCGTTCATGGTTCCGTCATTCATGATTCCAACAGAAATCTGAATATTTCCACCGTATCCGTCTTTATCTGTTGTAGTGATCACATATCCTGCTTCATCACCGCCCATTTTTGCCACATACACTTCATCGACCGTTGCATTGGTTCCCATGCTTTCTACCGCCTTCGCCGCCGCATCCGAATCAACTTCCACTTCTTCAAATGTATCTGCTTCCGGGAAAACCGTCTGGCAGGCTTCCTGCTTTGCATCAGCTTCTGCCTTTGCAATCGGATCTTTTGTTATTTCATATACCAGTCCGAGAGCCGTACCGGCAATCACGGTAATCGCGGTAAGGATCAATGTATTTTTTAATATTTTATTCATTATTTTTCTCCTCCTTTACCGAATGGTTTTGGAAGAGTAACTCTTTCGATCAGCGGAACCAAAAGGTTACTGAAGATGATCGCGTAGGATACGCCCTCTGCGGCCCCTCCGAACAAACGGAAGATTCCGGTCAGAACACCAAGAATGATTCCATATACGATCTGTCCCTTCTTCGTAATCGGCGATGTCACGTAATCGGTTGCCATGAACCACGCTCCAAGCATCAGACCGCCGCCGCAGAGCTGTGCTGTCATGTAAGGAATGTTGAAAAATCCGATTCCATCAACAAATCCGCCGAAAATTCCAATGAATAATGCAAATGTCACGATATAAGTTCCCGGAATACGAAGATCGATAATTCCCATAAGAATCAGAATAATCGCGCCAATCATAATTGCGATCACAGAAGTCTCACCGATCATTCCTCCGATCTTTCCAAGGAGCATATCCATGCTGTTCACTCCTGCCAGTGCACTGTTGCCTGCTTCCACATTTGCGCGGATAGCCGCAAGCGGTGTGGCACCTGAAATCCCGTCATATGTAAAGGATGTCATTCTGCCGGTAAAAGAAATCAGCAGGAAACATCTTGCAGCAAGTGCCGGGTTCATAAAGTTCTGTCCCAGTCCTCCAAACAGCTGCTTTACGACCAGGATTGCAAATACGCTTCCGAGAACTCCCATCCAAAGTGGTGCTGTCGGCGGAAGGTTCAGTGCAAGCAGAAGTCCTGTGACAACTGCACTGAAATCTTTGATCGTGATCGGTTTGTGCATCAGTTTCTCATAAATATATTCCGTAAGTACTGCTGCTGCTGTCGTCACGATCACAACAAGCCATGCATGTGTGTCACGGAAATTATAGATTCCAAAGGCGGTCGCCGGCAGAAGTGCGATTGCAACCCACATCATAATATTACTGGTCGTCGCTTTGGAACGAATATGTGGTGAAGATGAAATTTTCAATTGTTCACTCACTTTTGTTCACCTCTTCCTCTCTGTACTGTTCTATTTTTTCTTTTTATTTGCAAGTGCAGTCTTTCTCATGGAGCCGATTGCCTGCTTCAGATGGCGCTTTGCCGGACAGACATAACTGCATGAACCACATTCCACACATTCCAGTCCGTTCATCTTGACAAATCCTGCTTCATCATGACGTTCTGCAAGATCCGCAAGTCTGGACGGTATGATTCGGCTTGGGCAGGCCTCCACACATCTTCCGCAGTTGATACATGCGGTCGCCGTACTTGCAGATACTTCGTCTTTGGAAAGACAGAGAATAGAAGACGATGTTTTCGTAATCGGTGTGTCAAGCGTATACATGGCAAATCCCATCATCGGTCCGCCGGAAATCACCTTTTCGCATCCTTCCTTCAATCCGCCTGCTGCTTCTACCAATTCTCTCTGATTGGTACCAAAAAGGACTTTATAATTTCCCGGATTTGCAACGCCGTCACCACTCACGGTCACAACACGCTCCATAGACGGGATTCCCTTCACAACCGCGTTGTAAATACTGATGACAGTTTCTACATTGTCCACCACACATCCTGCGTCGGCCGGGAGCATCGTAGAGTTGATGGCGCGTCCAGTGGTTGCATAGATCAGCTGACGCTCTGCACCCTGCGGATATTTTGTCATCAATGTCTTTACTTCCATACGCGGTTCGTCTTTAACCAGTTCTTTGAGTTTTGCGATACAATCCGGTTTGTTATCTTCCACACCAAAAATACCTTTTGCATTGTCAAACAACTTGAGAATAACTTTCATGCCTTCTACCAGAAGTTCCGGAGTCTCCATCATCCTTCTGTAGTCTGCCGTGATATACGGTTCACATTCTGCACAGTTCGCTATGATGTAATCGATCTTGTCCGGTTCTTTCGGTGAGAGCTTCACACGGGTCGGGAATCCGGCCCCACCCATACCTACAATACCGGCATTCGCGATCATATTCAGAATCTCTTCTTTTGTCAGTTCTGAAAGTGGTTTTACCGGAGGATATTCCACCTCTTCATACTGACCATCATTTTCAATTACAATGCAATTCACTTTTGCACCGGTCGGGTTCACATGCGGCTCAATTGCTTTTACAGTTCCCGACACGGACGCATAAATCGGCGCAGATACAAATCCACCCGCTTCGGCAATCATCTGCCCTTTCAGGACATGATCGCCTTTTTTGACAACCGGGCTTGCCGGCGCCCCTATGTGTTGGGAAAGCGGATACACAAGATCGCCTTTCGGCAACAGTTCTACAATTTCCTTGTCCTTTGCAAAGCTTTTGCCGTCATTCGGATGAACTCCGCCTTTAAATGTCAAAAGTCCCATAATCAATTTCCTTCCTTCCTTATTTCTCCTTGTTGACTTGCTCTAACTATACCGAAAACTCAAGAACAATTCCAGTAAAATGCACAAATTTATTGTACATTTTGAGAAACATCTTGATGTTTTTTTAACATTTTATAGACGTAAAAAGAGACTGTTTCCAGTCTCTTTTTGTATAAAAATCCCATCATATTCACTTGAATTTTCTAAAATTCTATTCTTCAACCGGTGCTTCCGCTGCCTGCACTTCTGCATTCTCCAGTGCTTTCATGCTAAGGCTGATCTTCTTCTCAGCTTCATTCAAATCTACAACCTTAGCTGTAATCTCCTGACCAACAGAAAGAACATCAGACGGCTTCTCAACATGTGCTCTGGAAATCTGAGATACGTGAAGTAATGCATCTACACCAGGTGCCAGCTCTACAAATGCACCGAAATCAGTCATTCTTGCCACTTTTCCTGTCACTTCTTTGCCTACAGCATAATCTTCTGCTGCGTTTGCCCACGGATTGGTCTCCGGGAACTTCAGGCTGAGTGCGATCTTTGTATCGCGAATATCTTTCACAAGTACTTTCAGAGTCTCACCTACTGTAAATACTTTCTTCGGATTTTCTACTCTTCCCCAAGACATCTCAGAAATATGAAGCAATCCGTCCACTCCGCCGAGATCGATAAATGCACCGAAGTCTGTCACGTTTTTAACAGTACCCTCAACCGTATCGCCAACTTTCAGCTTTGCAAAGAGCTCTTTCTGCTTCTCAGCCTTCTCTGCTACGAGCAATTGTCTTCTATCACCGATGATACGATTTCTTCTCGGATTGAACTCGCTGATCACAAACTCAATCTCCTGATCCTGATACTTTGATAAATCTTTCTCATAAGTATCTGACACAAGACTTGCAGGAATAAATACTCTTGCTTCATCTACAACAACACTTAATCCGCCGCCAAGGATCTGTGTAACGGTTGCTTTCAGAACTTCTTTGTTCTCGAATGCTTCTTTTAATCTTTCATTGCCCTTCTCAGCTGCAAGTCTCTTGTATGTAAGAAGAACCTGTCCTTCTCCATCATTTACTTTCAGCACTTTTACAGTCATTGTGTCTCCAACAGATACAACTGTTGTAAGGTCTAATCCTGACTCATTCGTGTATTCACTTCTGGTGATGATACCGTCGGCCTTGTATCCGATATTCAGAATAATCTCGTCCGGTTTCACATCGATTACAGTGCCATCTACAACCTCTCCATTATGAATTGTTTTAAATGATTCTTCTAACATTTGTTCAAAAGTTAATTCTGACATTATTTTGAACCTCCTCAATTATATTGTTGGGCGTGGATGCCCCTGCTGTAATACCTACTGTTTCCACGGACCTTAATTGATTCGTATCCAAATCGCCAAGTGTCTGTATATAGTACGTATTGTTACATGCTTTTTTACATATTTCAAATAGCTTTTGGGTATTGGAACTATGCTTGTCACCGATTACAATCATAGCATCCACCTCTTCCGCAATGCTCCTGGCTTCTGTCTGACGCTCCTTCGTAGCATTGCAAATCGTATTTAAAACACTTATATCATAACCCTTTTCTGAAATAATTTCAACTAAATCTTTGAATTTATTGTAATTAAATGTCGTTTGTGCCACTACACAGACTTTCTGTCTACATGGTATCGCATTCCCACAAGAATTCAGCGAAAATTTTTGTGCTTCCTCCGCATTCTGAATCACGCTTACATTATCCTTAGCCCATCCGCGGATTCCCTGCACTTCCGGATGCTCTGGATCTCCGACAATCACAATATAGCTTCCTCTTTCACTTTCTTCTGATACAATTTTATGAATCCTTTTGACAAACGGACAGGTGGCATCCACATATGAAACTCCCCTCTTCTCCAGCATGTCACAAATTCTTTTGGGAACACCATGTGATCGTATGATCACAAGACCCTCTGTCAGTTTTTCCAGTTCTTCCTCACTTCGTATTACTTTTACCCCGCGTTCTTCCAAATCCTTCACAACTTCTTCATTATGGATAATCGGACCATATGTATATATCTGCTTTTCTGTTTCCAGTTCAAGCTGTTTATATACTGTTTCCACTGCCCGCTTTACTCCAAAACAGAAGCCGGCACTCTTCGCTGTTATTACTCTCATCTGACGATTTTCCTTTCTACATGAATTATTACAACTGCTTTTTCTCATATGCATGGTAACTAAAAATCCTGACAGATAGTTCTGCCAGGATTCCGACTCTTTTTTCTCAATGTTTTTTTACCAGTATCTTCTGTACCATGGATTTCCGTATACACTCTGGATTTTTACTACGTCTCCCGGTTCCGGTGCATGAATCATCTGACCGTTACCGATGTAGATTCCAACATGTCCGGAATAACATACAATATCACCCGGCAGCGGGCTGGAAACCGCTTTGCCGCCTGCCCCCTGATCACCTGATACTCTTGGAATCGAGATTCCAGCTACTCTGTGGCAGTACTGGGTAAGTCCGGAACAGTCAAGGCCGACACCCGGGCTTGTCCCGCCCCACACATACGGCGTTCCAAGCTGACTGTATGCCGCGTTCACGATTACCTGTGCCACACTGGTATCGCCCGTTCCGCCTCCGCTTGTACTGCTGCTTCCGCCATTGTTCGACGGGGTACTCGGCTTCGAAGTATTATTGTTACTATTATTGTTACTATTATTGTTACTATTATTATTGTTACTATTATTATTGTTCGTATTATTATTACTGTTATTCTTGTTGCTGTTATTCTTCTCAGCAGCAGCTGCTGCTTCCGCCGCCTCACGTTCTTTGCGTGCCTTTTCTTCTGCTTCCTTAGCCGCAGCTTCTACTGCCGCCTGGAATTGCGCATCGAGATCTGCAACCTCTTCTTTCTTCTCTTCCAGAGTCGCATTCAAGGATTCCTTCTTAGCCGTAAATTCTTCCTGTGTCGCCTCGAGCTCCTTCTGCTCTTCTTCAAGCTGTTCCTTCAAATCAGCAATCTTTTCTTTTGTCTCAACATATTCATTGAGCTGATCTCTGTCATATTTATGTACATTCTGAATATACTCAGCCTGACTCAGCATCTCACCGATGCTTCCGGAAGTAAATATCTTCTCCAGCACTGTATTATTGCCTTCTTCGTACATATACTTGATACGAAGCTTCATGGCCTCATACTGTTCTTTCTCTTTTTCCTCAGCTTCCGCCAGATCTTCAGTCGCCTGTGTGATCTGTTCTCCGGTTGCAATCAGCTGGCGTTCCAGATCATTAATCTCTGTAAGCACTTCAGTCAACTGGCTCTGAAGAGAATTGACCTGACTCTGTACCGAATCTCTCTGTTCCTTAATCGTATCCGCATCCGGAGCAGCGCCCACGGTTGTTACAATACAAGAACTCACAACAAGCGATGCTACGAGTGTACGAAAAAATTTATTCTTCATATTGTTACCCACCTTATTCTATTAAAATCTAAAATTTATACCCCATACGAATTAAGCATACACTAAACGACACATATTTTCAAGGCTTTTCGTATCAGAGTATCTCAGTTTCTTAAAACTTCCTTAATTATTCTTTTAATCAAAACTATTATATAGCAACTCTCAAAGATTTGCAATATTTTTTAACATTTATGTAACATTTTTATAAAGCATTTATATAAAGAAAAAGAGAGACCTGTTTTTACTCAAGTCTCTCTCCTATTTTATTGTACATAAAGATTCGTATATCGCATCAGATCCAGATCCACCTGGCAGGCCGCTTCGCGGCCTTCCCGGATTGCCCAGACAACCAGAGACTGCCCGCGATGCATATCTCCAGCTGTAAATACATTTTTCACATTCGTTTTGTATTCTCCCGGCTCAGTCTTGACATTCGTTCTTTCATTGACTTCGACGCCAAATGCTTTGGTTACGTAATCCTGGCTCCCCAGAAATCCTGCCGCGATCAGGACAAGATCTACTTCGACCGTGTATTCACTTCCTGCGACCTCCGCCATCATCATCCGCCCGGTCTTTTCATCTTTTTTGCTTTCCAGCTTTACAAGAACAGCTTTACAAAGATTTCCGTTTTTATCTTTAATAAATTCTTTGACTGTTGTCTGATAGATTCTCGGATCATTTCCCCAGACAGCTGCAGCCTCCTCCTGACCGTAATCCGTCTTGCAGATTCTCGGCCACTCCGGCCACGGATTACTCTCCGCTCTCTCATCCGGGAGTTTCGGCATCATCTCGACCTGAAGCACAGATTTGGCACCATGGCGCACAGCAGTACCAACACAGTCATTTCCGGTATCCCCGCCGCCAATGACCATAACTTTCTTGCCCTTTGCAGAAATGTATTCTCCCTCTTTCAGCTTCATACCATGATTCCACAGGCATTTCGTTGTGGATTTCAGGAAATCTACAGCAAAATAAATTCCTTTTGCATCTCTTCCCGGCACTTTGATATCTCTTGGATTTGAAGCTCCACAGGCAAGTACAACGCGGTCATAATTTTTCAAAATCTCAGATGCTTTCACTGTTTTTCCCACATCGCATCCCGTTTTGAAAATGACGCCTTCCTCTTCCATCACTGCAACCTTTCGATCAATCACCTGCTTTTCCAGTTTCATATTCGGAATTCCATAACGAAGCAAACCGCCTATTTTATCTTCTCTTTCAAATACGGTAACGGTATGACCGCGACGGTTCAGCTGATCCGCAACCGCAAGTCCGGAAGGCCCCGAACCGATCACAGCCACCTTTTTCCCGGTACGTACTTTCGGCGGGCGCGCTTTTGCGTATCCCTTTTCATAGGCATTTTCAATGATTCCATATTCATTTGCTTTCGTAGTTACTGCATCTCCATGAAGGCCGCAGGTACATGCCGCCTCACAAAGTGCCGGACACACTCTGGATGTAAATTCCGGGAAATTATTGGTTTTCACCAATCGATAATATGCTTTCTCCCAGTTCCCGTGATAGATCAGATCATTCCATTCCGGCACCAGATTATGAAGCGGACATCCACTTGCCATCCCCATAATCATCTGCCCTGACTGGCAGAAAGGAACGCCGCATGACATGCATCTTGCTCCCTGAATTTCCTGTTCCTCCTTAGACAGAGGCGTGTGGAACTCACAAAAATGTTTGATTCTGCTCATCGGCGACTCACATTTCTGGTCGCATCTCTCATAATCCATAAATCCTGTTGCTTTTCCCACTGTTTTCGCCCCCTATCTTCCATTTTTAATCGCATAAAATGCTTCAATTTTTGCCTGTTCACTACTGAATCCTTTTTCTTCCATCTGGAGAATCATAGTCAGCATCTTTTCATAATCATGTGGAATGACTTTCTTGAATTTCGGAAGATATTCTTTAAAATGCTCCAGAATCTTTCTTCCCATTTCCGAATTTGTATTTGCCACATGCTCCTCGATCATTTCCTTGAGTTCAGAAACATCTGCTTTCGAGGTAATATGCTCAATATTTACCATCTCTTTATTTACTTTGGTGTAAAGGTCACTGTTTTCATCCAATACATATGCCACACCACCGCTCATGCCGGCCGCAAAATTCTTTCCGGTCTGTCCAAGAATCACCACACGTCCGCCGGTCATGTATTCACATCCATGATCACCGACACCTTCTACCACTGCAGTTGCACCGGAATTTCTTACGCAGAAACGTTCTCCCGCAAGTCCGTTTATAAATGCTTTTCCACTGGTGGCACCATAAAGTGCAACGTTACCTATTATAATATTCTCATTTGCCTTGAACTTCGCTTCCTTCGGTGGATAAACGATCAGTTTACCTCCGGACAGCCCTTTTCCGAAATAATCATTACTGTCACCAGTCAACTGAAGCGTCAGCCCTGACGGTATAAATGCGCCAAATGACTGTCCGCCGGCTCCGTGACACTTGATTACATAACTGTCTTCCGGGAGTCCCTCCGGATAATGTCTGGTGATCTCTGAGCCAAAAATGGTTCCAAAGGTACGGTTTACATTGGACACTTCAAGTTCCAGGGTTCTCTTTTCCTTCTTTTCCAGAGACGGCAGAAGTTCTTTTACAAGCACCTTCATATCCATCGTCTTTTCCAGTTCAAAGTCGTACTTTTTCTTCGGATTGAAGATCATGCCGCTTTTTTCTTTCGCGTATGGATTGTAAAGGATCCTTGACAGATCCAGCGTAGCCGCACGCGCAGAAGTGGGAACGTCTCTTACTTTCAGGAGATCGGTGCGTCCTACCAGTTCATCTACTTTACGCACTCCCAGTTTTGCCATGTATTCCCGAAGCTCTTCCGCGATGAAACGCATGAAATTGATCACATACTCCGGCTTTCCTGCGAATCGTTTCCGCAGCTCCGGATTCTGGGTTGCAATGCCGACCGGACAGGTATCCAGGTTACATACTCTCATCATAACGCATCCCATTGTTACCAGCGGTGCCGTTGCAAATCCGAATTCTTCAGCACCAAGAAGTGCTGCGATCGCCACATCACGCCCGCTCATTAATTTTCCGTCTGTCTCAATCCGTACACGTTCACGAAGACCGTTCTGGATCAGGGTCTGATGTGTTTCTGCGAGTCCCAGTTCCCACGGAAGTCCTGCATTATGGATGGAACTTCTCGGCGCCGCTCCGGTTCCTCCGTCATATCCGGAAATCAGGATCAGCCCTGCTCCCGCTTTTGCAACGCCGGCAGCGACCGTACCTACCCCTGCTTCGGATACCAGTTTTACAGAAATTCTCGCATCCTTATTGGCATTTTTACAGTCATAAATAAGCTGTGCCAGATCCTCGATGGAATATATATCATGATGCGGCGGCGGTGAGATCAGTCCCACTCCCGGTGTAGAATGCCTGGTTTTGGCAATCCACGGATATACTTTTCCACCCGGAAGATGTCCGCCTTCTCCAGGTTTTGCCCCCTGTGCCATCTTGATCTGAATTTCTTTGGCGCTGACCAGATAACGGGAAGTTACACCGAACCTTCCACTTGCGACCTGCTTGATTGCAGAACATTTATCGCTGTCCAGACGTTCGATATCTTCTCCGCCTTCTCCACTGTTTGATTTACCATGAAGAGCGTTCATAGCAAGTGCCAGCGTCTCATGTGCTTCTTTGGAAATGGATCCATAGGACATCGCACCGGTCTTAAAGCGCTTCACGATTTCATCCACACTTTCTACTTCTTCCAGCGGAACTCCTTTCTTTGGGAAATTAAAATCCATCTGTCCACGTAAGGTGATACCACGTGACTCTTCGTCTACCATTTCCGTATACTGCTTGAACATCTGATAGTCTCCACGTTTTGTGGACTGCTGCAGCATATGAATCGTGCGTGGATTATACAGATGCTTCTCCCCTCCGCTCTTGGATTTATGCTGTCCTACACTGTTCAAAGTCAGATCTACATCCAGCCCCAATGGATCAAATGCAGCAAAGTGTCTTGCCATATAATCCTGCGCGATTTCTTCAATTCCGATACCGCCCACACGGCTGACAGTTCCGGTAAAATATTTATCAATGAACTGCGCCTTCAGACCGATTGCCTCAAAGATCATAGATCCCTGGTAAGACTGGATCGTAGAGATTCCCATCTTGGACGCAATCTTGATAATACCGCTGATCACTGCCTCATTATAATCATTTACCGCAGCATAATAATCTTTCTGAAGCATTCCTTCGTCAATCAGCTGGCGGATCGATTCATGGGCAAGATACGGATTGATTGCAGAGGCTCCATAACCCAGCAGGGTTGCAAAATGATGTACCTCTCTCGGCTCACCGGTTTCCATGATTACAGCAACACTCGTACGCTTCTTAGTACGCACCAGATGCTGATGCACTGCGGAAGTAGCCAAAAGTGAAGGCATAGCAATATGGTATTCATCTACACCACGATCACTTAAGATCAGGATATTCGCGCCGTCACGGATTGCACGATCCACCTGGATAAACAAATAATCAATCGCTTTTTCCAGGCTGGAATTTTTAAAATACGTGGTCGAAATTTCCACCACTTTAAAGCCTTCCACTTTCATATTTTTAATTTTCAGAAGATCCGTATTTGTGAGGATCGGATCATTGATCTTCAGGACATGACAGTTTTCTTCCTTCTCTTCCAGAAGGTTCCCGTCCCTGCCGACATAGACGCTGGTTGATGTCACTACTTTTTCGCGGATCGCATCAATCGGCGGATTGGTTACCTGTGCAAAAATCTGTTTAAAATATCCAAACAAGGACTGATGTTTCTCGGAGAGGACTGCCAGTGGTGCATCAATTCCCATTGCACCGATACTTTCACTTCCGTTTTTCGCCATATTCAGCACAGAAGAATTTACTTCTTCATAAGAATATCCAAATGCTTTCTGAAGCTTCTGGCATTCTTCTTTCGTATATTCCGGAACCTTCAGATTTGGAATCTTCAGATCTTTCAGACAAACAAGATTATTGTCAAGCCATTCACCATAAGGCTGTGATGCTGCATATCCTTCTTTCAGTTCATCGTCATCGATCACTTTACCCTGAACCGTATCTACAAGTAGCATTTTACCAGGATGGATTCGCTCCTTGACTACGATCTTCTCCGGCGGGATATCCAGCACGCCAACTTCAGAAGAAAGGATCAGCGTATCATCATCGGTGATATAGTATCGGGATGGTCTAAGTCCATTTCTATCCAAAACCGCACCCATACAGTCTCCATCGGAGAAAAGGATCGATGCAGGTCCGTCCCAAGGTTCCATCATCGTCGCATAATATTGATAAAAATCCTTCTTTTTCTGAGACATCGTTCGGTTGTTCGCCCATGGCTCCGGAATCGAGATCATAACCGCAAGCGGGAGAGGCATCCCGCTCATTACCATGAACTCCAAAGCGTTATCTAACATGGCAGAATCTGATCCCGCAATATTGATCGCAGGAAGAACCTTATAGAGCTCTCCTTTGAGGTATTCAGATTCCATATTTTCTTCTCTGGCGCGCATCTTATCTGCATTTCCACGTATCGTGTTGATCTCTCCGTTATGCACTATGAATCGGTTCGGATGTGCCCGCTCCCAGCTCGGATTCGTATTGGTACTGAAACGGGAATGTACCACCGCGATCGCAGATTCATAATCCGGATCCTGAAGATCTTCAAAGAATCGCCGCAGCTGTTTGACCAGGAACATTCCTTTGTAGACGATCGTCCTGCTGGAAAGGGATGCCACATATGTATCATCACTGCTCTGCTCAAACACACGCCTTACCACATACAGACGGCGGTCAAAGTCCAGACCTTTCTCAATCTTCTCCGGGCGCTCAATGAACCCCTGCATAATGCACGGCATACACTCAACTGCCTTTTTCCCGAGAATTTCCTGATGAATCGGGACCTCTCTCCATCCAAGAAACTTCAGGCCTTCTCTTCTTGCAATGACTTCAAAAATATTCTTTGCCTGGTTTCTCTTCAGTTCATCCTGAGGGAAGAAAAACATACCTACACCATAATCTCTCTCAGAACCTAAAAAGATGCCGAGGGGTTCACAGACCTTGGAGAAAAACTTATGTGAAATCTGTAACAGAATTCCAACTCCGTCTCCGGTCTTCCCTTCGGCATCCTTGCCAGCTCTATGTTCTAGGTTTTCAACTATCTTCAGCGCATTGGCGACTGTCTCATGGCTTTTCCTTCCCTTGATATTCACAACTGCTCCAATTCCGCAGTTGTCATGCTCAAAATCCGGGCTGTACAAACCATCCTGCATATTCATTTTTTGACTACTCATATATCCTGCCCTTTCTGAAATCATGTTACTTTTTCTGGTTACATTTTATATTTCACCACTATACAACATTTATTTCAAAAAGTAAATAGGAAATTCATGAGAATTTCATTACTGCACTTTCATAAAGTACTCCTTTATTTCGGATGCAGCCCCTTTTAATGACCCTTGAACCATCTCCGGTTTTCCTCCGCCTCTTCCTTCAAATGCCTGATTCAGCTCTTTTCCAAGAGGCCGGACATCCTCCGTGCGGCTTCCGATCACATAGCGGTATCCAACATCATCTGTCCCGGCAAATACTCCGCATACTTTCACATTGCGGTCCAGAACCAGATTCATCAGTTCACGCGGTTCACTGCCCTCCAGACCAGATTCAAACAGGCAGACACACGCTTTTCCTTCTTCTATGCCGGTTACTTTCCCTGCAAGCATCTCCCGTCTGGCTTCTATCAGTTTCATCTTCCATGCATTCGTCTCTTCTTTCAACTCCTCAACTGCATCTGCTATCAATTCCTCCTTGGAGGACAAGCTGAACATGATCGCTTTTACACTGTCTTCTTTCGCCTGATAATCTGCCAGTGCACGTCTTCCGCAAACCACCGTAAGCCGAACTCCTCCTTTGTAGTTCTGGACACTAATCAGTTTGATCAGACCGATCTCACCGGTATTATCCACATGCGGTGCGCAGCAGGCACACATATCATACCCCGGTATTCGCACAATACGGACCTGACCCTCGATCTCGATCTTGCTCCGGTATTCCAAAGATGCAAGCTCATCTTTTGACGGGTATAACACCTCGACCGGAATGCAGGCAAATACAGCCTCATTCGCCGCATTTTCAATCTCTCTGACTTCTTCCTTTGTCATTGGGCCATTCAGATCCAGCGTACATATCTCATCACTGAGGTGAAATCCCACATTATCATATCCAAATCTTTTATGGATCAAACCGGACAGAATATGCTCCCCTGTATGCTGCTGCATCCTGGTGAACCTCTGTTTCCAGTCGATCCTTCCCTTTACTTCACTGCCCGGCTCAATGTAGCCTTCAGCTTTATGAAAAATGCTTCCGTTTTTTTCCTGAACATCTACGATTCTTATATCTTCCAAAAATCCGGTATCGGCAGACTGTCCGCCTCCCTCAGGGAAAAAGGCAGTTCTGTCAAGAACCACCTCATAATTTTCCCCGGACTTTTCGCAGGAAATGACCTTCGCATCAAATTCAGCCATATGACTGTCTTCATAATATAATCTCTCTGTCATCATCCTTATGTTCCTTCTTTCGTATTTATTCAAGCCACCTTACGAATAGTTTTATTCTATTTTACATCCTCTCCGGTGCTTCAAATCCCAGCAGATCGATACAGGTATTCAGAATATCTCTTGTCAGTTTCAAAAGCCCAATATAACTCTTCTGTTTTGCCTTATCCTCTTCTGCCAGAATTTTTGTTTCATGGTAGAAACGATTAAATGCATTTGCCAAATCATAGATATACGCGCAGATCTTATGCGGCGCAAGCTCCTGATATGCTGTTTCCATCACACTTCCAAATTTGGCAGCCTCCAGCATCAGAGCCTTCTCACTCTCACTTCCGGCGCCAAGAATCCTCGTATCATCCAGCGTATTTCCATTTTCTTTGTATTTATTTAAAATCGACTTGATCCGGACGATCGTATAGAGAATGTACGGACCGGTATTTCCTTCAAATGAAGTGAAACGATCCACGTCAAAAATATAATCCTTCGCAGCCTGATTGGAAAGATCTCCGTATTTAATCGCAGACATTCCCACGATCTTCGCTGTTTTCTCCGCTTCCTCTTCTGCAACAGTACGATTGTCGGTAATCTTCTCATACATCTTATCCGTAATATCTTTGATCAGATGTTCCAGACGCATCACGCCGCCTTCTCTGGTCTTGAACGGCTTTCCATCTTTTCCGTTCATCGTTCCGAAGCCAAGGAACGTAAGCTTTGTATCCTCGCGCACGATTCCGGTCTTCTTCGCGCAGCGGAATACCTGGATAAAATGAAGTTCCTGACGCTTGTCAACCACATAGATCACTTCATCCGGATGATAAAGTTCTTCTCTTTCAACCAGCGTTGCAAGGTCTGTGGTATCATAAAGCGCGGCACCGTCTGATTTCAGAATCATACACGGAGGGATCTCCTTCGTATCTGTTTCTTCCTTTACGTCCACCACAAGTGCTCCCTCATCCAGATGTGCATATCCTTCATCCTTCAGGCGCTGCACCATATCCGGAATATATTTTTGCGCATCTGCCTCGCCCTTCCACAGGTCAAATTCCACATTCAGATTCGCATAATTCTTCTTAAGATCTGCTACAGATACATTCATAATATGATTCCAGATTGCACGGTATCCTCTTTTCCCGTTCTGCAGCTGGAAAGTAGCCTCCAGAGCCTCCTCACGATAGTCTTCATGCTCCTTGGCATATGCGGATGCAGCAGGATAGATTTCCTCCAGATCACCGATCGTAAACGGCGGTTCTTCCGGATATTCTCCGGTAAACGCATCGTCAAAATACGGCAGATTTGGCTGACGCTTTCTAAGCTCTGTAATAATCAATCCCATCTGATATCCCCAGTCACCAAGGTGAATATCTCCGGTCACACGATTCCCCATGAAGCGGGTAATTCTCTTAATACTTTCGCCGATGATCGCAGAACGAAGATGTCCTACATGCAGCGGTTTTGCTACATTCGGTCCGCCGTAATCGATCAGGATCGTCTTCGGATTTTTCTCTTCTTCCACGCCAAATTTATCATCTTTTGCCATTTCATTCAAATATCCGGCAATATAATCCGGATTCGTTTTCAGATTAATAAATCCCGGCTTCACAGCCTCTGCCTCGCGAATGCTTCCATCACCTGTAATCTTTGCCACAACCTCTTCCGCGATCATGATCGGTGCTTTGTGGTACTTTTTAGCTCCGGCCATCGCCCCGTTGCACTGGTATTCGCAAAGATCCGGCCGATTGGACAGCGTCACTTTCGCCAGTTCTTTTTCATATCCGGCCTCCTCAAACGCCTGTTCCAGTTCCTCTGTTATAAGATCCAGGATTTTCTTCATACTCTTCTTCCTCTCTGTCTTTCAAATCTGTTTCAAAACCAGTTTTTATTATAAGGGAATCTTCTCCCGTGCGCAATATTTTATTTCAGCACGCTTTGTAAATCCCCCAGTGCCTGCGCCAGCATTTCATCCGAATGTACAGCACGGGCGTAAGATTCTTCGATCTGCCTGAATAGTCCCCGTACATCTTCATGCTGCGTGATATGTGCGATGTATTTCTGGATCTCTTCATCTACGCTTGCACTGATTTTAATTGTTCCGTCCTCTTCCCTCTCTATATAGAGCGTTCCCAGCCCCGGAACCGGCGTATAGATATCTCGGATCTTCATCTCATAGGTCGCATATACCACATAGGTATTTTCATATTGCCCGTTTTTCATATACAGATAAAGGTTCTCGTAATTCTCGACATAATCTGCATTTTCTCCAATCCGGGCATAGTACTTTTCCACCGCCTGATTCACATCTTCCATCCTGCTCTCACGAAGTGGATTCGTCTCCATCTCTTCGCATCCTTGAACGCTCACGATCGCGGGAACCGGAATCACCTGCGGTTCTTCCTCATACGTCAGAAAAAACACGGTCATCATCCCTGCCAGTCCAAGAAGCAATATCCCAACGATCACATTCGCCCGCTGATGCTTCCAGTACCAGAGACAGAGATTCCTCACTTTTTCCGCCATATCAGAAACCTCCTTGTTCTCCCCCATGATAACGCGGCAGATTTTCTGCGTCAATAGCGAAAAATTGAAAGTTTTGTCAGATGCAAAAATGCGGCATCACTATTACAAAAAACAGCAGAAATACATGTAACAAATCATGTACTCCTGCCGTTCTCTTATACGTCCCTGATCAGAATCGAACTGACGCACCCGCCTCCGGAGGGCGGTGCTCTATCCACTGAGCTACAGAGACAATAATTAATATAGCACTATTATCTCTAAAAATCAAGTGAAAAATCATAATCTATTCTGACCAGATTCACAGTTATCTTATATTTCGTTAGAAAATGACCCTCTTTTCTTTACGAATATATCGATAGACCGTATTGGACAGTATCTCTTCTTGTTCCACTTCCGTCTGATTGATCTCCTCAACCATATTCTCAAGCTGAAGCCGATTCATTCCAATGCTTTCCGGAACTACAATCAGTTCATGAATACTGCTGGGAAGGATATAGAAGTCTTCTCCGATAAGAGCAGCAACTTTCTCCCAGGTGTCCGGATACAACATGACTGCTGCACCCAGATTGCGTGTCTGGTTCGTCACTACGTACATGGTGTCCGCAAGAATACCAAGATCCATCGGAAGCAGTTTCGGCGTGTTCTCTTTCGCAAGCCGGCTGATTTCTTCCTTCGTGACATTCCACCGAAGCATATGCTCACTGCGAATCAGAATCGTTGCCGGTCCGAATCCGGTATGATCCAGAAGAATATAAAAAACAACTGCAAGATCCAGATATTCCTCATAAGGAATCTCTCGAAGCAGTTCCAGATTGGATTCCTTATGAATCAGTTTATAAACAATTTTGTCTTTTATATTCTCAAATTTTAAAATATTGTTATATGGATAGGAATTTTTCAAACTGATCTTTTCATAGATTGAGTGAATTGTCTGTGCCATTTCCTGGACTGAGGCACCTTCGAGATACTGTTCATAGAATTCTTCCAGATAGATCGTCGGAGCAATGTTGACATCTTTTTTTATAAACACAAGCCCGGTTCTTAGGGCACTGTTATTCTTAATTGCTGTGTGAATCTCCACCGCCACATCCGGCTCCATCTGTCCTCTGACTTCTCTGTGCATTGCTTTTACAAAATCCGTATATTCCATACGTTCTCCTTTCCTAAAATCTGAAACTCTGCGCAGCCGTCAAAGAAAACATCATCTGAATGAGAATACCTGATTTACAGGTATGTGAGTTGATTATACGTTTCCTTTCTTCCTTTTTCAAGTACTATTTTTCATGAGCCCCAAAGGCTTTGACAAGAAAAAATGCCGGAACTACGGGATTTATCCGTAATTCCGGCATATACATTCTTATGATTTTTGTGAAAAATGCCAGACACTCATATCTGTACTTTCTATCCTTCAACCTATGCTCTGGATAAATACTCTCCTGTACGAGTATCAATCTTAATTCTTTCACCCTGATCGACAAACAACGGAACCATAACCTGTGCACCAGTCTCAACGGTAGCCGGTTTCGTAGCACCCGTAGCAGTATTTCCCTTTACGCCTGGCTCTGTCTCTGTAATCTCAAGTTCTACAGTAAACGGCGGCTCAATTGCGAAAGGACTTCCCTGATAAGAGCTGATCGTAACGTTCTCATTCTCTTTCACAAACTTCATGGAATCGCCAACAGTTTCTGCGTTAATGGCAATCTGATCATAGGTCTCGTTGTCCATAAAATAATACAAATCTCCGTCGTTGTAGAGATACTGCATATTCTTTCTCTCGATAAATGCTTCCTCAAATGTCTCTGTCGGACGGAATGTTCTTTCTACCACACCGCCATTGATGATGTTTTTAAGCTTCGTACGAACGAAAGCTGCACCTTTTCCTGGTTTTACATGTAAGAACTCAAGTACCTGATATACATTGCCTTCAATTTCCAGCGTCATACCATTTCTGAATTCACCAGCTGATTTTACTGCCATTGTATACTTCCTCCTTAATATATGCTCTACGGCATTCCTTTTTCATCTTAAATCATTCACTTTAATAATTCTATAATAAATCTCTGTATTTTTCAACCGAAACTTTTGTATTTTTATGAACAGTTGCAACTTTTACATATTTTCATGCAGTACTTTCAGAATTTTACTCAGATCCCTTGCGTTCATCTGCCCGGGTGCCGATGCCTTTCCTGCTGTACCGAATGTCATAGCTGAACCGGACATTTCTCCGCAGATCCGGCTGATACCACCTATGCCTCCCATGGACATCGAAACGATCGGACGATCGGCGTACTTTTCGTGCATCTCAACCGTTGCTTCCATAAGGGTCATAACATCTCCCCTGCTTTGTGGCATAACAGCGATCTTCAGGATATCTGCTCCCGCTTCCTGCATGGCACAGAGTCTCCGAACGATCTCATCCTTCTTTGGTGTCTTTTCGAAATCATGGTTGGATGCAATAACCTTTCCATGACACCGGTGAATTTCTTCAATCAGGCCCGGAACCAGATCTGCGTCCAGAAACGCTTCCACATCGATCAGATCTGCATCTTTCGTTTTTGCTGCTTCTGAATTCAGCATCGCATACATTTCCGGTGTGATATCCTTCTCTCCTCCTTCTTTTGCTGTTCGTATTGTAAAAAGGAGCGGTGTTTCGTTCAGTATTGCACGAAGTTCCTTCAAAACTTCTTTCACCTTCTCCACATCAAATACGTCCTCATACCAGTCTGCTCTCCACTCCGCGATATCTGCCGGGACTTCTGAAAGCTTTCCGGCTTCACCCAGTATCTCCTCCTTCGTTTTCCCGACGATCGGCACACATATTTTAGGGATTCCTTCTCCGATTCTTATATTTCTGATTTCAAGCGGCTTCATTCTTCTCCCTCCTGTCACACACAAATATATCACAGAATGACAATTCGGGCAACCTGACTCTCACTCACTTGGAAACCTCCTCTTTGTAGCATTTCTCCACATAATCTGCAAAATGCTTTACAATAGGAGCTAAATACTTGTTCTTCATTATCGCCATATAAACAAACCGTTCGTAAGAAGGTTCTTTGATTTCCAATACATCCACAGCCAGACTTTTTAAAAGCGGTATTTCCGGCATTACAGCAATTCCAAATCCCTGTGCCACAAGACCTGCCATAGAATTGTCTTCCAGTATTTCGTAAGCTATCTCCGGCATTCCACTCGATTTTTCAAAAAGATCATCAATAATCAGACGAAGTCCACAGGATTTCGGGAAACAGATATGCGGATATTTCACTGTCTCTGCCAGTGTGATCGCTCCTCTGCCGGCCAATTCATGATCTTTGGGTACAACAACCACTAATTTTTCCATACCTACAGGTATGAAAACAACTTCCGGTTCATCTTCTTTACCCGAGCAAAGTGCAAGATCATACTTTTCTTCTTTTAGTCCCTTGATAATATCTGTCGTACTGCCTGCATGAAAATGGAACTCCACATCCCATCCTTCATGCCGATTTAAAAAACCTCCGACCAGCTGTGGTACAAAAACACTTCCAAGTGTATAAATGTACGCCAAATCAATCATTCCACTCGTTTCACTTGTGAGAGCCTTCATCTTTTTGACTCCTGAATCCAGAATAGAAAGCGATTCCTGCACATATTCGCGAAATACTTTTCCATACTTTGTCAGGGCAACATTTCTTCCGCGCTTTTCAAAAAGAGTGGTTCCCAGTTCCTGTTCCAGCATACTGATGGCATGGCTTAAACTCGGCTGCGTAATGGAAAGCATCTCAGCTGCCTTTGTGTAGTGTTCCACCTGAGCCAGAGTTGCAAAATAATACAACTGATTTAAATTCATAAACCCTACCACCTTTCCTTTTTATTTTACAATAACATAAATTATAGAAAAATACTATAAAAATTATACATATTGTCTATATTATTTTTGTAACATACGAAGGCCGTATTTTATCCGGTGAAACTTCAGTTCTGGTAGAGTAGGCGGATGAACCTTTCATCCGCCCCTCATTTAGCACCCTGTATTACTACAACGCACCGAGTTTAGCTACACGGCTCACTGGCGATTACCGTGACCGGACTTGCACCGGCAAGTGTGGTCCTGCTTCGCTGGACACACACAACAAAAGAGCCTGCTTCCTGCAGACTCCTTTGCTGTTTTCTATTATCTGTTTCTTTTTTTGTCTCTTTTATAAAAATATAGAACAATTTTTTCAAGATAACGTTTCAGAACAATCTGAATTTCTTCTTTTGGATGTATCGGCTTCACAAGTATGCTTTCGATTCCGGTGCGTTTTGCTCCCCATACATCTGTAAATAACTGATCTCCGATGAAAATGGTATTCTTCTCATCCGTGCTCATCAGTTCCATTGCTTTCTTGTAATTCTTTGTAGAAGGTTTATGCGCATTATAGACATATTTACTTCCCACTTTCTCCGCAAAAGGCTTCACTCTCGGCTCTTGATTATTCGAAATCAGACAAGTATCAAATCCAATCCTTCTCAGCGTTTCAAACAGTCGGATAGCTCGCTGGTCGGCCGGTGCGCCGTGAGGAACCAGTGTGTTATCAATATCAAAAATCAGCCCCCGGTAACCCTCTGTATATAACTTGTCAAAATCAATCACATAAGTGGATGCCACATAATCATCCGGGTAAAACATATTAAACATCTTTCTCATCCATTTCCTTCAATTTCTGCATCATCTCTTCACAGATCTCTGAAACACGTTTCTGGTCCGTGCTTACAACGATATCTGAAGCTGCTTCGTATTTGGGTCTTCGCACTTCCATCAGGCCGCCGACATAATCTACATCTTTGTGCCCATTCAAAAGGGGACGGTCATCACTGTCTTTCACGCGCTCCAGAATCGTCTCCGGGGCTGCCGTAAGTAGAACAACTCTTCCATTTTTCTTCATCTCTTTCACGTTGCGGTCTCTCATGGCAACACCGCCGCCACAGGAAATAACTTTGTTCGTCTGAGACTGCATCTCAATCAGAAGATTCGTCTCCAGATTGCGAAAATATTCTTCTCCGTGTACGGCAAAAATATCGGATATACTCATCTTCTCACGCTCTGCGATCACCTGATCCATCTCGATCACTTCCATACCATACTCTTTATTCAGGTAAGCGGAAACTGTACTTTTCCCTGCGCCCATAAATCCAATCAAAACAATATTATAATCCAACATTTTTTTATTCATATTCTTCATTGTATTCCTCATTTCCTGTCTTGTACCACTGTACATATGTATGGATTCAGTATAACAGAATTTATTATTTCTTATCAACCCAAATATCTTATTATTCTTCTTTCGGAGTTGCAAGCGCAGTCTTCACATCAAGCTTAAACTGTTCCCATGCATCTTCATTTTCCACAAAATATTTCGGACAGTTTTTCCCGGTCACATCATAATGTCGGATCACGTCATTTTCATCCAACCCGAACTTCTCGCAGAGCCACGCCGTGAGCTGTACCATGGAACGATATGTCTTCTCATTGAACATCCCGCTCTCATCGGAATGGCAGCATTCGATCGAAACTGTATCTGCATTTCGCGAATTTGAGGCATAAGCCACTTCCCAGGTCGGGATACACTGCACGATTTCTCCATCCAATCCAACGATGAAATGACTGCTTGCCTTCGTGGTATGCGTATCTTTGAGGCCCTCAAAATAGTCTCTGTTCTGCATGGCCGTTGCACCGGGATTTGCCGTATAGTGGATCACAATTCCCTGGATCTCTCCCGTCTCCGTCCCCGGTCTGGAGTATTCATTTACAGTCAAAAGTTCCACATCAATATCCGGTTTTGTCGCATCGATTTTTGCATCCTCTTTTTCCCAGTACTTCCCGGAGCGGATACATCCTGCAATTCGTATCACAGAAAGAATCAAAATCAGTAAAACAAGGATAACTACGCCCAGCTTCAGATAGTGCCGCAGCCGAATCTGCTGCTTCTTTGTATATCCTCTTTCTCTGTTCCTGTATATCTTCTCTTTTCTTCTTCTCTTTCGCCTCTTGCCGAACATTCCTGCCCCTACCTTTTTTCTATAGCTTCATTCTTTTATTTTACCATATTTCCTTCGAACAAAAGCAGAATATTTCATTATTTTTTTCTTAAGCCTTTGAAGCACAGACATAAAAGATGCCCCGGCATCACCGAGGCATCTCATTTTATTCATCTACACTGTAGTTCGGAGCTTCTTTAGTAATATGGATATCATGTGGATGACTTTCCTTTAATGAAGCCGAAGAAATCTTCACAAATCTTCCGGTCGTCTTCAGTGTCTCGATATCCGCAGCACCACAGTATCCCATACCGGAACGCAGACCGCCCATAAGCTGGAATACGGTGTCTTCTACAGAACCTTTATACGCCACACGTCCTTCTACTCCCTCCGGAACCAGCTTTTTAGCATCCGTCTGGAAGTATCTGTCCTTGCTTCCGTTTTCCATAGCAGCAATAGAACCCATGCCGCGGTATACTTTATATTTTCTTCCCTGATATAATTCGAATGTTCCCGGGCTTTCATCGCATCCTGCAAAGATACTTCCCATCATACATACATTCGCACCTGCCGCAATTGCCTTTGTCATATCTCCTGAGTACTTGATACCACCATCAGCAATGATCGGAACCCCATATTCTTTTGCAGCTTCATAGCAATCCATAACCGCTGTGATCTGCGGTACACCGATACCTGCAACGACACGTGTAGTACAGATTGATCCAGGACCGATACCTACTTTGACAGCGTCGGCTCCTGCTTCGATCAGAGCTCTTGTTGCTTCGCCTGTAGCTACATTTCCCGCAATAACCTGAAGTTCCGGGAATGCCTCTTTGATCATCTTGACAGTCCGGATCACGTTTGCAGAATGTCCATGCGCAGAATCCAGCACGACAACATCAACATGTGCCTTCACGAGTGCTTCCGCTCTTTCCAGACAGTTTGCAGTAATACCAATCGCTGCTCCGCAAAGAAGACGTCCTTTGGCATCTTTCGCAGAAAGCGGATACTTGATCTGCTTCTCAATATCTTTAATCGTGATCAGGCCTTTCAGATTGAAATCCTTATCCACGATCGGAAGCTTCTCCTTGCGTGCTTTCGCAAGAATCTTTTTAGCCTCTTCCAGGGTAATGCCCTCCGGTGCTGTGATCAGCCCTTCCGAAGTCATGGATTCTTTAATCTTCTTGGAAAAATCCTCTTCAAACTTCAAATCACGGTTGGTAATGATACCTACCAGCTTTCTTCCTTCTGTGATCGGCACACCTGAAATGCGGAACTTCGCCATCAGATCATTAGCATCCGCAAGTGTATGTTCTGGTGAGAGATAAAATGGATCCGTGATTACTCCATATTCAGATCTCTTAACTTTGTCTACTTCTTCTGCCTGCTGTTCAATCGACATATTCTTATGAATAATACCAATACCACCCTGACGAGCCATCGCAATCGCCATTCTATGTTCCGTAACAGTATCCATACCGGCACTCATCATTGGTATATTCAGCTTAATCTTGTTTGTCAGATAGGTTGACAAATCGACCTGATTCGGAATCACTTCTGAATACCCAGGTACTAAGAGTACGTCATCAAATGTAATTCCTTCTCCGATAATCTTTCCCATTATCCTTTTCCTCTCTTTCGCTTCTTTTGTTGTGATTTAACTGCTATCATACAATACATGTTACACTTGTGTCAACCCTAAACAAAAACTTTTCTAGGTGCAAGCATCTTCATTCCTTCCAGAATCGTTGAATTCGGTTCAAAAACCACTCTCTTCTTTTCACCCTTCTGAACGATCACCATCTCGTACTGCTTTGCATCCCGGTTTCCAGAGCTGAAATCCACTGTCTTAAGTCCCTGATACGGTCTAAGTTCTGCTGAACCTGCCTGTGCAAGAACTTCCATCTCATTTAATTCCATCGTGAAAACCTTTTTTCTGCGGGACTTTGCCATAATCTTGTCGATATCAAGAGCGCCGTTGACAAACAGATATTCAAATTCCACATCCATACTGCGGAATAAGAAAACGTCCAGACAAATCAAAATAATTGGTGCAATGATAGCAACCGGAATGATCAAAACAAGCCCAACTGAAGCAACCGTAAGCAAAATCAGTGCTGCTTTTGCAAGAATCGTGCTTGCGGGGGCGTTCCGCTTCACAAGTTGTTCGGTATAATAATCACCCATATCTTACCTCCAAATTTCCTTTTGTATATTTCTATCATTGTATCACTTTTCCTACAAAAAGAAAACTCCTCTTTACGAGGAGTTTTCAAAATTCACAAATAATTCAAAACGGGAATTACATCATTCCCATTCCGCCTGCGCCTCCTGCCGGCATCGGTGGAACATCTTCTTTAATATTTGCAACAACAGATTCTGTCGTGAGCAATGTAGAGGCTACGCTTGTTGCGTTCTGAAGTGCGCTTCTTGTAACTTTAGCCGGGTCAAGAATTCCAGCTTTTACCATATCAACATATTCTTCTGTGTATGCATCGAATCCGTTTCCTGGTTCTGCTTCTCTGACTTTGTTAATGATAACAGCACCTTCCAGACCTGCATTTGCTGCGATATGGAATAATGGAGCCTCCAGAGCTTTCAGGACAACGCCTGCACCTGTCTTCTCATCACCTGTCAATGTCTCAGCCATCTTTGCAACTTCTTTTGCTGCATGGATATATGCAGATCCGCCACCTGCGATAATACCTTCTTCTACTGCTGCTCTGGTAGCTGCAAGAGCATCTTCCATACGGAGTTTCGCTTCTTTCATTTCAGTCTCGGTTGCTGCGCCAACGCGAATAACAGCTACACCGCCTGCCAGTTTTGCAAGTCTTTCCTGAAGTTTTTCTTTGTCAAAGTCAGAAGTTGTCTCTTCGATCTGGGCTTTGATCTGTGCAATTCTTCCGGAAATTGCATCTTTATCGCCAAAACCGTCAACGATTACCGTGTTTTCTTTCTGAACTTTTACAGATTTAGCACGTCCGAGCTGATCCATGGTAACTTCCTTCAAATCAAGGCCAAGTTCTTCTGAGATCACCTGTCCGCCTGTCAGGATCGCGATATCTTCCAGCATTGCTTTTCTTCTGTCGCCATATCCCGGTGCCTTTACTGCTACAACATTGAATGTTCCGCGCAGTTTGTTCACAATCAGTGTTGTGAGTGCTTCACCTTCAATGTCTTCAGCGATAATAAGAAGTTTTGCTCCGGACTGAACGATCTGCTCCAGAAGCGGAAGGATTTCCTGAATGTTGGAAATCTTCTTGTCTGTAATCAGAATGAATGGATTGTCAAGATTTGCTTCCATCTTCTCCATATCGGTGCACATATATGCGGAAATATATCCACGGTCAAACTGCATACCTTCTACCAGGTCAAGTTCTGTCTTCATGGTCTTGGATTCTTCGATCGTGATAACGCCGTCGTTGGAAACCTTCTCCATAGCGCTTGCTACCATCTCGCCTACTTCATCATCACCGGCTGAAATAGCAGCCACTCTTGCGATCTGATCTCTTCCGTTTACTTTGCTGCTCATCTTCTGGATTGCTTCAACAGCGCAGTCCGTTGCTTTCTTCATACCTTTACGAAGAACAATCGGGTTTGCCCCTGCTGCAAGGTTCTTCATACCTTCATTTACCATAGCCTGGGCAAGTACGGTAGCTGTTGTGGTTCCGTCTCCGGCAACATCATTTGTCTTGGAAGCGACTTCACGGATGAGCTGTGCTCCCATGTTTTCAAATGCATCTTCCAGTTCAATCTCTTTTGCAATCGTTACACCGTCATTTGTGATAAGCGGTGCTCCGAAGGATTTATCCAGAACTACGTTTCTTCCTTTTGGTCCTAATGTTACTCTTACTGTATCAGCAAGCTGATTCACACCTGCTTCCAATGCTTTTCTGGCTTCTGCGCCGAATTTAATTTCTTTTGCCATTTCAATTCACTCCTGTTTTAAAATAATTCTTTTCTAAAGGCCATATACGGCTGACTATTTGATTACTGCAAGAATGTCACTCTGTTTTACAATGATATATTCAACATCGTCCAGTTCTACTTCTGTTCCGGAATATTTAGAATAGATGACCTGATCGCCGACTGCCACATTCATCGTCACTTCCTTACCGTCCACCATTCCGCCCGGTCCTACTGCGATTACTTCTGCCTGCTGCGGTTTCTCTTTTGACTGTCCCGGTAATACGATACCTGACTTTGTCGTCTCTTCTGCTACTAACTGTTTTAATACAACTCTGTCACCTAAAGGTTCTAATCTCATTGTAATTCCTCCTTGATTTCTATTTTTGTTAGCACTCATTAAATTTGAGTGCTAAAAACTGTCTAGATATAAAATAGCACTGCGACTTCTATTTGTCAACATGCCTTTTTTAATTTTATAATTACTTTATATTTATTTCATAAAATCCATTGACAATCTGTAAAATCAAGATCATTCCGGCTCTGTTCTCATACCGCTCTTTGATCACTCCTTTGCAGACGGCTTCCCCTTTCAGGGTCTGAATCCGGCATTCATAGACTGCATCCAGAGAAATATCGGTGATTTCTCCCGTGCTCATCCGCAGATGAAGCTGCTCCATCTCTTTCTGATACTCGATCACTGTGCATTTGTAAACCGTCTCGTCCTGCTTTCCGCCTTCGAGATAATTGTGGATCATCGAAATGACCGCTCTGTCTCCGTCGTACATTTTTCTTTCTCCTTTCATTGTGATCTATGTTAATGAGAGATAAAAAGGGTATCAGACTCCTGATACCCTTCTCTTCTGTTTTCTATTTCATTTTTTCTCTTTTGATCTTGTCCAATTCTTTGAAAACATAATCGTTCACGACTTTGATATAAGTACCTTTCATACCGGAAGATCTGGATTCGATCACGCCCGCACTTTCAAACTTACGAAGTGCATTTACGATCACGGAACGGGTAATTCCCACCCGGTCAGCAATCTTGCTTGCAACCAGAATTCCTTCCATGCCGTCAAGTTCTTCGAAAATGTGTATGATTGCTTCCAATTCAGAAAATGATAAAGTACTGATTGCGGATTGTACGATCTGTTCCTTTCTGGTCTCCTCAGCGCTTTCTTCATTCACAGAGCGAAGCATCTCAAGTCCCACGACTGTTGTACCGTATTCACTGAGAATAATATCATCAATCTCATACAAGGCATCTTTCTTGTAAATGAACAGACTTCCAAGCCTCTCTCCCGCAATATCGATCGGAGTAATGATCGCCTGATACCCTTTCACAATCTCCGGTGTAAAACCTAGTGTCTGAAGATTGACATTCTCTTTCGTGGAAAGGATATTCAGGAGACGCTCATTCAGCATCTCGTCAATGTGTCCGCCGACCTCTCCCTTCAGAAGTTCTTTAATCTCCGGAACGCCCGGACAAGCACTGACTCCCAACACTTTTCCTTTTTTACTTACCACAAGCACGTTGGACAGAAGAATCTCTGTCAGCACCTCACAAATGTCATTAAACACAACTTTGCTGGAATTATTATTGTGCAGCAATTTGTTTATTTTTCTAGTTTTATCCAATAATTGTACGCTCATTTTATCCTCCATAAAGCATTGCACCTCTGGTTTTTCCTCTCCATCGGCTATTGTAGAAATTATTCGCACAAATAGCGAAAAATTTGTGTGCAAAACTATATTATCATACAATTCGCAAGAACTCAATGAATTTCCTATTTATTTTTTACATAACCGCAATGTTCATCACCGCACACCAGTTTATTTCCTTTTTCCACCATATAGCTTCCGCATTTTGGACATTTTTCCGTGGACGGTTTTTGCCATGACATGAAATCACATTCCGGATTATCCTCGCATCCGTAATATTTTCTGCCTTTCTTAGTCTTGCGCAGCACAATGTCTTTGCCGCATTTCGGACATGCAACGCCGATTTTCTCAAGATACGGCTTTGTATTTTTACATTCCGGGAATCCGGGGCAGGCCAGGAACTTTCCGTGTGGTCCGTATTTGATCACCATGTTGCGTCCGCATTCTTCACACACAACATCCGTAACCTCGTCCTCGATCTTCACGGTATCCAGTTCTTTTTCCGCCTTTTCCACTGCTTCTTCCAGATCCGGATAGAAATTGCGGATCACAGTCTTCCATTCTACCTTGCCTTCTGCAATCATATCAAGAAGTCCTTCCATATAAGCTGTGAAATTCACATCTACGATACTGCTGAAAGATTTTTTCATCATATTATTGACTACTTCTCCCAGCTCTGTCATGTACAGATTCCGGTTCTCCTTCGCAACATATCTTCTGGAAATGATTGTGGAGATTGTCGGAGCATAGGTACTTGGTCTTCCAATCCCCAACTCCTCCAGCGTCTTAACCAAAGCCGCTTCTGTAAAATGCGCAGGCGGCTGAGTGAAATGCTGCTTATAGTCAAACGATTCATGCGTAAGAACCGAGTTCTCATCCAGTCCTTTTACAAGGATATTGCTTCCTTCTTTCTCTTCATCGCTTTCCACATAAACCAGGCGGAAACCTTCAAATACCACCTTGGAAGCAGACACTGCAAAACGATAGTCACCTGCTCCGATCCGGATCGATGTCGTCTCATATCTGGCCGGCTGCATTCTGCTGGCAACAAACCGCTTCCAGATCAGCTGATACAGTCGGAACTGATCTCTGGACAGAGAGTCCTTCACCGATGCAGGGGTCCTGGTCACATCAGAAGGACGAATCGCCTCATGAGCATCCTGAATATTCTTCCCGTCTGATTTCTTCGTCTCTTCTACCTGTGTAACATACTGTTCTCCGTACACTTCACCGATGTATGCCTTCACACTTGCATCTGCTTCTTCTGAGATACGGGTAGAATCCGTACGCAGATACGTGATAAGGCCGGTCGTACCGCTACCCTTGATATCCACGCCTTCGTATAACTGCTGTGCGATCCGCATGGTTTTAGATGTTGCAAAATTCAGGGCTTTGGAAGCTTCCTGCTGCAGGGTACTGGTGGTAAACGGAAGCGGTGCTTTCTTGATTCGCTCGCCCCGTTTCACGTCGGTCACTTCATAACGCACGCCATCCAATCCTGCTAGAATCTGATTCAGTTCTTCCTTGTTATGAATCACCATTTTCTCGTCTTTTGTCCCATAGAACTTCGCTGTAAGGGGCTTCTTCTCCCCCTTGACATTCAGGATCGCATCCAGCGTCCAGTACTCTTCCGGAATAAAGGAGTTGATTTCTTCCTCCCGGTCCGCAATGATACGAAGTGCCACAGACTGTACACGTCCTGCGCTCAGTCCCCGTTTCACCTTTGCCCAGAGAAGCGGACTGATCTTATATCCCACGATTCGATCCAGCACACGCCTTGCCTGCTGTGCATCCACAAGATCCATGTCGATCTCGCGCGCATTTTTCAAAGATGCTTTCACCGCACTCTTTGTGATCTCATTAAAACTGATCCGGTATACTTTCTTATCTTCAAGCTTCAATGCTTTCATCAAATGCCAGGAGATCGCCTCTCCTTCCCGGTCCGGGTCAGTTGCAAGATAAATCTTATCCGCTTTCTTTACTTCCTTTCGAAGATTTGCAAGAATTTCACCCTTTCCCCGAATGGTGATATATTTTGGTTCAAAATCATGTTCAATGTCAATCCCCATCTGACTCTTCGGTAAATCTCTTACATGCCCGTTAGACGCAACCACCACATAGTTGCTGCCAAGGAACTTCTTAATGGTTTTCACTTTTGTAGGTGATTCCACAATTACGAGATAACGTGCCATAATACTCCTCCATGCCTGTCACTGCAATCTATATTCGTCTGAAATAATAATTTTTCGACCGTTCTGATATGTACCCTTTTAATTCAAGCGAGAGCAGAATCCTTGATAATTCTTCCGGAGCAAGTCCGGTGAGCCTTCGGATCTCCTCTCTGCTTCTCGGGAACAAATCGCACTTACTATACACCAAATCCTCTTCAGTTTCAAGCATTATTTTATTTTTATGGTTATTTTGAGCCATTCCGTTTTTCTTATTTTTCGGAATCATGTGAAGTTGTTCACACAGTTCTTCCGGGTCAAGAAGGATTCCTGCCCCCTGATCTATGAGTCGGTGACAGCCTTTGCTGAGAGCACTGTCAGCGGGTCCGGGAAGTGCAAAAATATCTCTTCCCTGCTCCAATGCCATGTCCGCAGTAATCAGTGATCCACTTTTTTCTTTTGCCTCCATCACGAGCACCACATCAGCAAGGCCGCTGATGAGACGGTTTCGCGCCGGAAAATGATTGGCTAGAGGCGGTGTACCGGGCGGGTATTCCGATAGGATTCCTCCCTTCACAGACAAATCTGTATAGAGTCCTTTGTGCTCTCTTGGATAACACAAATCCACTCCGCATCCTAGTACGGCAAAGGTCTTACCGCCGGAAGATAACGCTCCTCTGTGTGCTGCCCCGTCGATTCCCAGTGCCATCCCACTGATGATCTGTGCGCCTGCCTCTGCCAGTATTTCCGAATACTGCAATGTCATCTTCTCGCCGTAGGCACTGCATCTTCTGGCACCTACGATTGCGACACTTGTTCGATTCTCCTCCGGGAGCTTACCTTTTACGTATAGCCCATATGGCATACCTGTAAGCTCCTTCAACCGTCCGGGATACCTGTCACTGTCCCACGCAAGGAAATGAATTCCTCTTTCTTCCAGTTTTTCCAGCTCTTCCTTCCAGTTCTTACTCTTCCTGCTTTCCATAAGGATCCGCTTTTCTTCCTCTGTGATTCCGGCCATGATGCGCTCTTTTTCACTGATTTCTTCTATATTATATAAAAATTCAGCAGATATTCCCCGATCCGCCCAATTCCGCTTTTTCCCAGGCCTTATTTCTGATATATTCGCCAGATAGTATTCCTGCCACAATTCTGTCATTTTTCTTCTCCTAACAACCCCAATATTTCTTATCCATCATCCTGTACCCGATCGCTTCTCCCAGATGTCCTTCTTCAACCACTTCCGATCCTTCCAGATCCGCGATCGTGCGTGCCACTTTCAGAATTTTGTAATAACTCCTTGCCGTCAGATGCAGCGCATCATATGCCTGTCGCATCAGGGATTCTCCCCGGCTGTCCAGGCGGCAGAACTGTTCTATTTCTTCTTTACGCATCTGCGAGTTTGTTGCAATTGGCAAGTCCTTAAACCGCTCTTTCTGTATTTTTCTCGCCTTTTCCACCTTTTTTCTCAGTTTTTCCGAAGTACATTCTTCCTGTTTTCCCACAAGTACATCATACTCCACCTTCGCCGCTTCCACACAGACATCCAGTCTGTCCAGAAACGGCTGGCTGATCTTTCCCTGATATTTTTCACTTATACATACCACAACTTCCCCCGAAAATACCATGTTTTTTGTGGCAAATTTTTCAAGATACATGCCACATCTCATTTTCAATGCGTTCAAAATTTTTCACGCTCCTTTTACGCCTTTTTCCCACAACAACACAGCACCCAATTCTTGAATGAACGGGTGCTGATTTTTTTCTTCTATATAATATATATTGTACATATATCGTTATGCAACGCTGCGCTTCTGCAGATTCAGCATACTCTTTTTACACTGGGATCCGGGTGCCTACAGCCCCCAATACACCCCCTGTATGCCCTTGCGAATGTGCATCGGCCTTGCCGCTGCACATTCCCTGCGGGCCGTCCATATCTCAACCCGCCAATTATCGCTGTTACAAATATCACAGCACCGTCCCACTGTATTTATCCGATGTGGATAACTGCCTTAATGCAAATGTGGACAGCCCATGGACAAACCCTCACGGGTATTGCCCACAGCCTGCCCACATTCCGTCAGTTACCCACATCACAGCTGCTGCGTCTGAAACCATCCCTTTCATATATACCTATATCATGGATGCACGATAGTCCCCCGTTGAAATTTTTTATAATTCCCGGCAGCCTGGACGCCGTCATCAAACTGCACCAGCAGATCATCCCGATTCTGATATCTGATAATCACGCAGTGCCCGCCGTCCTTCATAATGCCTTCTTCCCCGATATGCAGCTCCTTCATCGAATAGCCGCCCTTATGGCATCTGCCGATATTCAGGAACACATCCCAATTCATCCAGCGTTCCAGACCGTTATCGAAGCGGACCAAAACCCGGTTCCAACCATCATACGCAACCACAACAGCGCCTATCCCGGTCCCTGCTACCTGCCGCTGCCCAAGACGCTCCATGCGCATCTTTTTCAAATACGCAGCATTCTGCCCGGGACCCTCGCAGCCCGGACAGACAACCGTTTTGACACCTCTGCGCATATAATTCGAATGGGACATGATATCAAAACGCTTCCCGCATTTGCGGCATGACAGCATCAGCCTGCGCCCATTGCTTCCTGACGACACATCTTCCACAGTAAATCCCGAATCTGAAAATACATCCTGCCATTCATCTATAGACCGGGCGCCGCAATACCAGCAGGAACCGCCCTCGTACAGCCAGAACATATGCCGGGCCGGCATCTCGTTGCCGCAGCTCTTATGACGTAATCTCTTGCATGACTCATCCGTGAACTCATATTGTCCATCCCGATAGCGTGAAAGCAGACGCTGCAGCTGTTCTTCACGGGTAAGACCATTTTGACAATGAGGACAAACCATACCAGCTTCCACGGCACGCTCATGTCGGTAAAACTCCCTGCCGCAGCGTTTGCACCGGTACCTTCCAATGCAATGTCTTGCATCTACCAGCTCCCATTCCTCTGTATTTTCCGGATAATGGGCTGGTGTACCTGCCAACCGGCGAAGCTTTCGTTCATCCGGGTACAGATAAGCCAAAAGCCGCACTACTTGCTTAAACTGCCTGCGTTTCGGATTTTGATACGCCTCGACTACCGTCTTCTTGTCCGTATCATCCAGATAGCCGTCTGCCACGGCAGCACCAGCAAGGTCACGGATGTCCATCTTATGTTCCAAAAGATATACCTGCATGGCTGTTCTTATCTGATCCATCCCGTCAGCCGGCGGCACAAGATACAGCTCTCTGGCATAGGCCGCAATGCGCTGTTCGATACCGGTCACCGTATCTATGATCTTTCTGCCATCATTGTTTTCCAAAGAGCAGCCATGTTTCCAGCAGCATTTCACTCCTGCAATCTGATGCGGCACATGAACAACTTTTCTGCCATATGCCTTCTGATCTTCTGAAATGCACTCCGGGCAGTAACGAAATCCATCTGTTATCCTGCCGGATTTCAACGTCAGAGACGCATCCCGGAGCATTACTTCCACCAAATGTGCAACCATGCCCCTGCTGAGCCCCAGTGCTGCAACGAACAGATCGGTATGCTTTTCCAGGGCCGTAAATACATCGGGGAAGAACGCCATATCTGCATGCCTCTGGCAGTTTTGTTCCAATCGTTTCGGATAAAGTGAAAACGACCTGGCTGAATGCGCACCCAGATAAGACCGGAAGAATTCTTTCTGCTCCATCCCGTTTGCCTCTGCCATGGACTGCAGCCAGGCGGTCATCAGCTCATCATCTGCCATTTTCAATCCTATCGGTA
Source organism: Bariatricus sp. HCP28S3_A4 (assembly GCF_052066395.1). Lineage (NCBI taxonomy): Bacteria > Bacillati > Bacillota > Clostridia > Lachnospirales > Lachnospiraceae > Bariatricus > Bariatricus sp. HCP28S3_A4. Next base: position 68,203 of record NZ_JBQHSE010000004.1, read on the forward strand.
TCATATTTCCTCCTCATTTCCTGTAACCGTCCGGTACCGTCCAACACCGACACGTTCGATATAGCCGAGCCTTGCAAGGTCCTGTATGAGATTCCGCTGCGTCCTGGATACAGGCTCTCCATCCAGACCGTCTGCAAAACACCAGAACCCTTTGTCCAGCGATGCCTTCTTTACATTATCATAAATCCTTCGCCGGATACTCACCGGATCGGACCACCGCTTCCTGCGGTTTTTTATAATAGACGCCTTTTCTGATTTCAGGTCGTTCATGACGGTAATATAGGACAGCCCGCTCATGACAAACCCGGCAGGCGTAATAAGCGTCACATACCCCCGGCGCGGCTCTTTCCTGACAGTCCAGCCAACAGCACATTCCATGACCGCACGCTCCACTTCTTTGAAATCATACCGCGGCGTACAAATCGGACACCGCCGGCCTGCAAGGAACGATGTCTTGCTTGTTTGAAACACGGTACCACAGGCAAGATGCTTCATCTCCACCCGCAACAGGTTGTTCTTATATTCTCCAACAATCCGGTATTCCGGATCCACCGTGCAGATGTCGATCACTTTCTGCGGATTGTCGCAGTAAGGGCAGTACCCGCCTTCTTTCTTTCCAAACCGGACAGAAAAAATGCTGAATTCCCGACCACACACACGATGCTTCACACGGATGCGCTTTTTCTGACGCTCCGTCTCACTGTTTTCAAAAAACTCCCAGTGTTCCCCGGACGGGTCAAAGCGCCGTTTCAGCCGTTCCGGTGTCAGTTTCATGCATTCCAGGCAATACTCCGGTTCGCCGTATAACACCTGCATGAGCTTGCGCTTCCTGCTGCCGCACGGTTCATGGATGACGTAGGCGTTATTTAATGCCGAAAACCCCGGATCCACACGGTATTCTCCATCCTGTATCGTCTGCAGCCGCCGGTTCACGATTGTTTCCGGCCGCAGCGTCTGATTACAGAACGGACAGCCGCATGCCGTTTCCCTGCTGTATGAATGCTCCACATATTCTTTCCCGCAACGGGAACATCTGCTCCATACCAGAGCACTTGTATTTTCATCATTCCGGCGCAGCTGCGCTTGCGCATATTGTACTGCTTCATCTATATTATCTATACTATCTACAGGTTCCATATCTTTTATAGTCCATGGTTTCATCAACGCCCGCTTCAACGGCACGGGTCTTTGGAACAGCGTGCAGCCATGCTTTGCACACACCGTCACGCCAGGCAGATGATGGCTCAGATGCAGGTATCCATCGCCATATCTCTCTGTATCTTCTTTCCAACATTCCGGACAGATATGGATCCCGTCTTTTTCTTTGGACGGATGAGCTGGCACATAAGGCATCTCTGCCTGCAGATACATCTCCGCATACCTTGCCGCGGCCCCGGCGTCTAAGCCGTTCACATAAGCGCCATACGGCGTCATTTTGACTGCCTGCATCACATCCGGAAAAGTCACATTTCCGATGCGTTCGCAGACGACCGGCAGAGCTGTCGTACAGCCCACCCGGATATGTCCACCAACCAGCTGGTCTACATCATTCATCGTACTGAACCCGTTTTTATAAAAAATATCATGAATATAGCCATAAAGCAGTTCATCTGCATACGGCCTTCTGCTATATCCGAGTATCATACGCCACCGCCTTCTGCAATCGACTCCCGCATTACCTCGCGCACCAGTGCTTCTCCTTCCACATCCAGCTCTTTTTTGCGTCTGCGGGACTTTGACAGCTTCGTGATATTCGAATCTGTATTATCTGCGATATACCGGCGCACTTCGTCGATAATATACGGCACATCACGCCCCGGCAATTCCGGATCTTTCTGCATCAGCTTGTTTATCACGGTCTTCACCTGAGCCCGGCTGATCCCGTAGATTTTCAATGCGGTCTCGATATCCGCATACTTTGTAGGCCCCCAGATACGGGTCTGCTCTTCCATCTCCGCCAGCAGCTTCTGGTTTGCTTTCACCGCCAGTTTCTTTGCGTCAGACGAAATGTCGTCCGTATTCTGCTGCAGCAGTTTCAACACCACACGCTCCGATTCTTCGGAATCATCCAGAATGAGCGTGCGGATAATCGAAAATCTTTTCTCAGAAATCTCATGGATATACCCTGCCGTAACACCGCCGGCAGGATACTTTGCCGCGGCTTCTGCCTGCACCCGCATCAGAATCGCTTTCAAAATAGAAATGTTATACATGCTGTCCCTGAGCAGTTCTTCCAGTATCTCATCGGTCAGCTCCGTATACTGCTTTGTCCACTGATAACGCCAGAGATGCTGGACAGCCCGGATAAAGAACTCCCGGTCTGTATCTGCCGTGCAGCTGACCTCAATCCGGTTCAGCATCGTACGCCCCACAAAGCGGGGATAACGGTTCATCTTGCCAATCAGATCTTTGTTGCCGATAAACCCAAGACTACAGCCGGTATCCTCTGCAATTCCTATCAGATTTTCCAAGGAAACATTCGATGCATCGAATTTCAGGAACTGCGATTCATCAATCACAATAAGGCCGACATGGAATATGCGGATTGCTTCTTTCACTACGGCGCCGGAAAGCCCGACGTTGTTTTTCTTCATGCGCCTCTCCCAGACAGGCCCGGCACCAATGACATCATCGATCGCCCTTGCAATCGAGATCATCAGCTCCGACATGTTTCCCACCAATGCCGTGACCATGATGATCGGGATCTGAATATATTCCATATCCCCTATCACATGATGAATAGCGGTCGGATACAGGCTCCTGATTAAATTCATAGCCACGGTCTTTCCGCAGCCGGACGAACCATACACGACAAAAGAAAGCGCACGCCCCGCAAAGCCGCTCCGGACAGAATAAATATTTGCAGGCAGCCCCGCATTCACAAGCTCCTGCGGTCCGGCATAGGAATTCGTGCGGACCTCCCGGGAAAGATAAGAGCTGAACAGCGCATCATCCACGGCCTTTCCCATCTCGATAATATGTGCCAGAGGACTGAATGCCCTCTGCAGCAGCAACACCGACTCTTTCCGTTCCGCCAGGCTCATCGTGCGCACTTCATCGTAATCGTAACCGGCCAGCGGTATCGTGGATACTTCCAGCATCCGGGCCACAGATGCCGGGCGGGGCAGGGCACACACGTCCGGATTGTCCGTGATGCCGCCCCGTTTTCCATACCGTGCTTCCACGATGGAATGGATATGCCTGTCCGGATACATATCATCGTCTTTTCCAAACTTTTCGATTTCTAACTCATAGCCTGTCAACAGGTCCATGTCATACCTCCTCAATCGTCTTCATCCTCAAACATAGCTGCCAGTTCCGCATTGGTCTTCATACGCTGTACAGGCGGCTGTGCAGGCTCCGGAAGAACTTCAGATAATTGCTTCACGCCAAGCAGACGGTTTCTTGTCTCCTCACTGCTGCTCTCGATCCGTGCCCGCTCCACGGCCCGCGAATCCTTCACCGCTTTTGCACTGTTGTCTGTACCGGCATGGGCTGCCTTTTCAGCAGCAAGCGTCTGATCATTCCGGTGCGCCGTCGTAAGCCGGACACCCAGATCCTTTTTCTGCTGTTCTTTGCGCATCTTCTTGTATTCCGCATAAACCGTGTCATACGCCGTCCATGTCATTCCGGCAAAAGTGGCCAGCTCATCCCGCACCGGTGCCAATGGGACAACATGGATGATACCCTTGTACCGGACATAGATCCTTGAAATGTCTGTATCGTTATAACGGACTTCAAACTCCGGATTCTTTGCACTGATAAGCTCCAGGAACCATTCGTTATCATCGTACACGAAAAACCGCAGACTATGGCCTTTGTATCTCAATCCGTCACGCCCCCGGCTGAACGCTTTATCCCGCCATAACAGGGCAAACAGGATCTGCATACGGTTCCGGTCTGTCACGAACATCGGCTCAAAGCAGGTGTTCAGCTTATACTTCCAGATCTCAGCCGGTACCGGTGGGATATGATGCTCAATCATATCCCTGTCAGGGCTGAACATCTCTCCGAGGGATGTGGTGTTCAGCTCGATGATCAGGCGGTAACAGATCGCCTTGAACCCGTCCATGGATAAAACAGCTTCCTGCCTCGCCTTGTCGGGACCTTCATGCGTTGCCAGAATATACCCGTCATGGATCAGCTGCTTTTTCAGTCTGCTCTGCAGACGATGAAATACGTTCTCAACGCCGCCTTTATAAGACCCTGCTGCAGCCGGCACCATGGAATCTATAATCCCAAGTTCCTGCATAGCAGCTTCCATATGCTTTGACATGTACTCTGACCCCTGATCACTGCATATCTGCTTCGGAAGCACCATGGACGGGAAACTATATTCATCACAGGATACACCGTATGGCGCTGTCTGATTTTCGTGTGGTTCCAGCATGGACAGGAACAGGTTGATAAACCCGCCCATAGAGTTATTGATCAGACCGATATAGGCGCCAATAATAATCTGCGCCATCGGATCGAATGCGATATACAAAATCGGTTTCCCGATGATATTCCCATCCGTATCTATCAGGTTGACCGCAACCTCGCACTCATCCACCTGCACCTGCTGCCCGATGGTAATAAGTCCGGAGCGCTGGTTGCCGGTGAGTTTTCTATGATTGTTCCGGTACTCTTTTTCGCCTTTGATATACTCCGTTGGAGTCAGTCCGCCAAGATGGCTGCAGATATATCTGCGCATGGTTGAATAATGCGGGATATCATCATCTGGGATCACTTTGTCCATCAGTACACCGTTTTCCATCTGGCACTCAATATGGGAATAATATTTCCGTATCATCATTTCATAGGCGTTCTGCATGCTCAGCGTACTTTTGAACACGTCCAGAGCAAACAGGAACGCCTGATCCTTTTTCGTCAGGACTTCCTGCTGAGGCATACTGTTATCAAGCGGCAGAGCTACTGGCAGCTGCTTTCTCGCAAACTTCATAACCCGCCCGTCAATCAGCGAATTCTCATCCCGTCCGGAACGCAGATATCGAATAAACAGTTTCCGGAACCGGTAAACGCTAAGATCTGCCTGGTCTGCTGCTGCATGCATACTCTTCACTTCCACGCCTCTTTTACCGAACCGTCCCCATTCCGGATATTCCTCCCTGAGAACATCTTCCATAAGGTCCCTCAGGTGCCGGATGCGATCCCTCTGTTCATCGGATAACTCGATAGAGACCGGATTTTCCGGTTCTTCCACACGTTCGTATAAACCGTTCCGCACATTCTCAGAGAATGTCTGGCTGTCTATTGTGTCATACCCAAGCTCATCCAGACCAATGATACCGATAATGTCTGATGATACATGAAATAGGCGGTAACGCTTCCCATCTATTTTATAAATATCACCCATACGGATGCCGCGGTTCTGCTTTTCATTTATTTGATTTATTTCATTTACATTATTCACCGATCATCTGCCTCCTCATCTCCAGTGTCTTTGCGTACACAGCGTCGATATCAAACGACATGCTGTCTGCCAACTGCTTCGGATTGATGAATTCTTTATCCATAGACACGACAACGATATGGTGTGCAATTAAATATAACAGCTTCTGCTGGCGGTTCACGATGAATGTATCGTCCCAGAACCGCATCACAAAAGCAATGTTCTTGATCTGTATCCGGTACTGCATGAGATCGTCCCGGGTCACGATGTTAAACTTCACGTCCTGGCTCTCCCAATAGAGCCGTTCTGTATTCTGCCGTTCGATCAAGCGTGCGTAGGCGTGTTCACGGCCTTTATAAATAATTGCATTCGGGTTAAAATCTCCTGTCCTGAACTTCACGGAATACGCCTGCTGGCTGCCGTCTTTGAAGTCCACCAGAAAGTCAGTCGTGAAGCATGCCTGCTCCGGCACCCGGCTGTAGCCCAGCTGGCTTCTCACATCATTGACACGCTCATGATTTAATAAATACTGCTCGCGGATGTGAAGAACTTCCGTATTCCAGCGAAGCAGATAATACATCATCGTCTCAGTATCGGATAAACAGTGAATCATCCGTCCTTCAATCGGATCTGGTATCATGGACGTTGTTGCCTGAGAACCGCCTTCATTGGCTTTATAGAATGGCACATAGTCAGGTCCAATACCCTGGCAACGTCCCTCCGCAAGTTTTGCTTTGTTTGTCTTTCTTTTTCCCATAGCTTGCTCCTTACTAAAATCAGTTCATTTATGAATACTTTCTTATCATATTTATCATTTTACTTCAAATAAATGCATTTGTCATTTTGAGAAACGTGAAATGAATTCGTTTCGTAATTCAGCAAATAAAAAGCCTTGACTTCCCGAAAGCGGCAATCCAACCGCAAATTTGAGAATGATGCTTTTGCCGTTTTTCGCAAAATAAGAAAAATCCCTTCATAAATGAGGCAAAATTGCTATTTATTTTCTTTTATATCTGCTATAATGGGGTTTAACATATAAGAAAGAGAGAACACCCGCATGAACGAAAGGAGCGAATATCAGGAGCAGCTCCGTCAGATAGTGCGCAAAAATCTGATAGAGCTGTTTGGGAGGGAAAAAGACTCACGCATCAAGGTGGCCGCAGAATGCCATATTTCACCGTCCAGTATCAGCCGGTGGACAGCGGAAAAAGGCGGAGCACTGCCAAGCTCCGAATATGTCTATATCATCGCCAATCACTTTGGTGTCACGTCAGACTGGATCATGACCGACCACGGAGATTTCAATGCGTTTGACCGGATCAGGACCTATGCTGATGCCTTTATAGCCCTGAAAACACTGATTACCAACCAGACGCTGCAGATAGAAAGCATTGCCGACCCTATCCTGCGCTACCTGGAAGAAGAATGGCAGCACATCACGGAACATCCGAATCTGGATAACGCCAAAAAGAGTGCATGGCTGGCACGCATCATGGAACTATATAACACGCCTCTGCCAGACAGGATCGAACCGGAATTATGGGATAAGATCCGGACGTCCGAACCTGGCACCGCCGATACCGACCGAATCGTAGAGTTCGCCAATCTTGCCCGTATCGTAGGGAATAATGAGAAACTGCTGGAAATTAGAAACCGATACGGTTATGATCAGAGAAAAGCTGCCCAAAATTGGATCAAATAACATGTCACCTACACCATCTACACTTTCTACACGGGTGCAAAATCGAATCGTTTTGCACTTATGAGAAAGGAGATGGTGTATTTTGCTGAGCAATCAGGAAATCATGATAACAGTCTCACACAATATCAAGCGGCTCTTTGACAGCCAGCCAGGCAGCCGCATTGGCTATGCCCGCCAGAATTTTATCTCACCGTCCTGCATCACCCGTTGGTGCAGCGGATGCATCAGTGACATCGGCCTTTGTGACGCCTACCGGATCGCTGAGTATTTTCATGTAGATCTGGACTGGCTCATCACAAGACACGATACGGAAAGGATGCCTGCCTATGAATATGAGCAGCAATAAAAAAATTCCCATGGACAATCCATGGGAATGGGAAGCACTGTTCCAATGCGGAGACAGCTATTTACATGTCGAGCATGACCGTACCGACGGCTGGCTCTATACGCTGTATGTACAGACAGACGGACAATACGCCGCTGCAGACGGCGGATATATCGCCGGCAGGATCTATGAGAACATCGACAGCATTGCCACAACAGCAGCTGATATGCTGGGCCTGGATGCCGATCGTCTCATACGGTCATCACTGACACTATCTGATTTATTTTATTTTGATCCTCGCACCTCATAAGGGGTGCGACTGCTAAGAGTAGGGATCACTTCTTCGCAAAACTCATTTCAATCCACGCGCCCCATGTGGGATGCGACGCTGTGTTATAATGTAATTACTGATAAATACGAATTTCAATCCACAGTCGGTATCTTCGGAGTCTGACATACAGGAAATACCGGCTATAACTTGACTTTATGACAGCGTGGGATACCGATTTTTCTCCGCCCATTACTGCCGTTAAACTTCTTTCAGAAATTCATCTCACCATCTGCAAAGACGAAAGAACCCTTGCTATAAATTCGTTGAATATTTTAGAATGACATCAATCTTTAAGTTCAGAAAAAAATCCGACAGGCAGCCAACATTTTTTATGTTTATAACTCGGGCTATCATCCACAACAGGCAGATCAATAAGACGTCCGTCCGCCAAATAAACCCACGACGGCACTGCATCTCTAAATATCAATTTTTCTGATTCCAATTCAGATATAATATTCACAGCATTCATATTCCAGCCAAACCATATCACCACATTCGGAAATTCTTTTACACAAATGTCGAAATCACCTTTGTAATCAAACCCAATACGCTCAAACAAGCGCTCCAGCTCTGCATATGATGTACCTTCGTTCTCACGGACATAATCTACTACAGCTTGCTTAACCTGATCTCTTGTCATAATAATGATGCATCTCCTTTCATTTATCACAGATCCGGTCAAATACTTATCAGCAACTATATACAACATTTTCAGGGTCACGAAACATCCACTGATTAACGATCACAATTATATCTTATTTTTCTTCATTTATCAATATGAGAAATATATTTTATATATGAGAAATTCAATTTAGAATCGCAAAAAAAATGCAGAAGATATATATGGTATATATCTCCTACATCACATACAAAACATATCTGGGCCATACCTGTCTTTATATTGCGTCTTCCCCGTATTCTTCCCGGATTCTGGCGCACAATCTCTGCCAGCTTGCTTCTGTTTCTTCCGGCGTAGGATCATGCCAGTCTTTCGGGAGCGGCATTTGTTCTAACTCCATTTCAACCTGATTTGCATGATCGATCAAAAAGTCCGGATATTGCAGTAAAAAATCATAGAAAAAACCGTCAAATTCACTGCCGATGCATTTGTCTACAATACTATCGAACAGTTCTTGCGTCATGGGTATGATGCCATCAATCGCATCCAACTCTCTTTCATCCATAGTGAATGTTACGGCAAAAAAACTTATAAGCCCTTTCCTTTGTTCCGGCGTTAATTCATCAGGATTTATTCTCACATCCATCCCTCCTTTGATTTGAAACCACTATAGCATATTGTGAATATCTCCACAATATGTAATTGTTCAATTCTGGCTCATAATAATAACAATAACGCATAAAGGCGGTGATTGCTATTATTGATTTTGAACCACTATGGAAAACGATGGATGAAAAAAATATCTCACAATATAAATTGTTAAAATCCGGCATTGACAATAAAACACTGGATGCCTTGAAAAAGAATAAGAACATCACTTTAGTAACCCTTGAAAAGTTATGCCGAATACTCGACTGTACGCCAAACGATATTGTAAAATTCACGGATAAATAAAGTCGCCGGAAAGAATTTCTCCTCTCTGGCGACTTTATTTTTTATCTCCGATCTTTGCCTTATCTCTCTTTTTTTCAATCCACACGCCCCTTAAAGGCGTGACGCAAACAATCGCACTGCGTTAACGTACGCGTCTCACACGAACGGTTTTCATTACAATTTCTTTGAAACCTCTCGGATCAGTTCCATATTTTCATCCAGATACTTTCGAACAGCACGTTCCACCACGGTGGTCTTATTCTGCCCGGAGAGATTGCAGAATTCTTCCAGCTTCTCGAATATCTCGCGTTCGAACTTGCAGGTAAAATTCTTTGCATCTTTCTTTTTTCGCGGCATTCTCGACCACCCCCTTACTTCCCGGCATTGCGCAGACTGGAATAGATCTCGCCAGAAAAGATTCCCAGCACAGACTTCTTGATCTCTTCATTGTTGAGCAGCAGCGTAAAGAAATCCTGATTCTGTTCCAGTCCTTCAATGAGTGCATCATCAATGTCATCATAGAAAGTGAATTCAAAATCTTTCTCGCTGTTATTCTGTGCCGAAGTCCGCAGCTTATCAGATTTCATCAGGATGTCACGGATCTGCAGCATCGCTTTCACTGCGACATCGCTGTCATATGCTTTCCCTGTACGGGAATTGATATCGGCAATGATCTGGCTCAGGCGCTCTATCTTTGCCTCACTCAGATTGAAACCATCCGATTCCGGAAGCTTCATGACCGGTCTCGATACCTGCTTCTCGGTACCGTGTGTCTCACCTTTCTTTTGAACGAATCGCGACGCCTTAATCTTACCGGTCAGATCAAACCCGCTGCCGCCGCCAGATATATTCAGATAAGAAAGCAGATATGTAATAAACACATATTTCTTATGGATATCAACATCCTTGAAGCAGCTGGCCTGCAGCAAAAACTCATAGAAGCGGACAAAGCCACGCATCCGGAAACGAATCTCCTTCTGTTGCTCCGGACTATACTGCTTGACAGCCTTCTCTGCCTTCTGCAGGTAAAATGTCAGCGCCTTCTTCTCTGACGGAGTAACCGTCTTCTGCCGCTGTTTGAACAGGATCTCATTAAACTTCTCGATATCCAAAGGATCCAAAACAGCAAAGGCATCCAGGTTAGCTTCCAAATCATAGATATGCTTCGGGTTCATGTTTCCGGACAACAGTGTTGTCGTATAGAACGGCGCGAAAGAAGCCTGCACCTCAGCATAGGTATTCACAAAATCAAGAATAAATGTCTTCTTATCATACGGAGGGCAGATCCGGTTCAGACGACTGTAAGTCTGAACAGCATTGACGCCTTTCAGCTTCTTCAACACATACATCGCACAGAGCTTCCGCTGATCAAAGCCGGTCTGGTACTTGTTGGCGACAATAAGCACGTTGTAATCGTCGCTGTCAAACTTGCCGGGAAGCTGCTCCTCACGGAAGCCATTCATACCGATCTCTGTATACTCGGTATCGTTCCCATCCAGCTTAACCTTTCCAGAGAACGCCACCAGAGCGGAAATTCCGGTATAGCCCTTGCGGTTGATATAATCCTCAAACGCCTGCCGGTACTTAACGGCAGCCTGCCGCGATGCAGTGATAACCATGGCTTTGGCCATGCCGCCCAGTTCACCCATAACTACCGTGCGGAAATGTTCCACAATGACCTCCACACGCTGCGCAATGTTGGTGTCATGCAGCTCGATAAAACGAGCGATCTGCTTCTTGGCATCGTCTGTTTTCATTTCCGGATCGTCTTCGATCTCTTTATTCAGCTTGAACATCGTATCGTATTCCGTGAAATTCTGCAACACATCCAGGATGTATTTTTCCTCAATGGCCTGCTTCATGGAATACAGATGAAATGCCTCGTACTGGCCCTTCGGATTCAGCCGGCCAAACAGGCGCAGCGTCTTGTCCTTTGGTGTAGCCGTAAAGGCAAACATGGACACATTCGACTGTTTTCCGGACTTTTCGATCTGATCGTTGATCATATCATCTGCATCCGTATAAGTCTGACCGCCGGAACCAAGTGCCTGCGTCACGGCCTGCATGTCTTTACCGGAGGTAGAGGAATGCGCCTCATCAATGATGACTGCAAACCGCTTGTCTTTCAGATTTGCTACGGTATCCACGATATACGGGAACTTCTGAATCGTCGTTGCAATAATCTTTGTATTATGCGTCAGCTCATAAGACAAATCCGCCGATGTGCATTTATCATCCATCACACGAATAAGACCCGCTTTGTGATCCATTCCCAGGATCGCCTTCTGCAGCTGGCGATCGACAACCACACGGTCCGTCACGATGATGATATTATCGAAAATGACCTGATTGTTTGCATCATGCAGAGACGCCAGACGATACGTCAGCCAGGCAATGCTGTTCGTCTTACCGGAACCTGCCGAATGCTCAATGAGATAATTCAGCGAAGAACCGTGCTCATACACCGATGCCAGCAGCTTGCGAATCAAATCCAGCTGATGATAACGCGGAAAGATGAGCGTCTCAGAACGTTTCTTCTTGCCAGTAACTTCGTCCACGGTCTCTTTACGCTCAACAAAAATAAACTTAGAAATCAGGTCCAGGATGGAATCCTTGGTCAGAATGCCCTCCCACATGTAAGACACACTGTATTTATCCGGGAAAATCGGGTTCCCTGCACCTGCATCCACGCCCTCACCGCTGCCCATGTTAAAAGGCAGGAACACGGTGGCATCCTGATCCAGCTTCGTCGTCATATAGACTTCTTCCAGATCCATGGCGAAGTTGACAAAGCACCCGGCCTTGAAGCGGAACAGGCGTGTCTTCGGATTACGGGACTTACGGTACTGCAGGATAGCATCCTGATAAGACTGGCCTGCCGCATTGCACTTAAGCTCGAAAGAGATGATAGCGATTCCATTCAGGAAAAGGACCAGATCGATCCGTTCGTCATCCGATGCCCACACCTCTTCCATCACAGAGAAGATATTGTCATCATAACGCTGATTGAGCGTCTTATTGAACGTCGTTGCCGGCTTCGTATACATCAGGTCCAGATGCCGATTGCTAATTTCAACACCGTTCTTCAGGACTTCCACAAGGGAACTCTTGTCACCCGTAACAGCCTGATTGATCACATTGACAATCGTCTCTTCGGTATCTGCCTTGAAGATCTTACGCAGTTCTGCCATCACGTCCGGCTGAGATTTCTCCAGGAACTCAAACAGCATTTCACGGTCCATGGCAAAATAGCGATCAAAATCAGTTGCCTTACGGATCCGATAGCCATTATCCTGCTCCAGACGGTCAAGAATGAACTTCTGATATTCTTTTTCTGAAAGTATGTCATTCATTGCGATTCCTCCTTTATGCCTTTGGAAGCGTATGAAGCCCTAACCCTTTGGGAACAATACCATGCTTTTTCATCTTTTTCAAAGTTCCCTGCCAGGTCGCATACTGCGTATGTGCTTTATTATCTGTCCAGTTGTTCATCACTTCATGGATGATCTGGCTGTCCGTAGGCGCCGGATTACCATCAATGATAAAGTCATTCCATGCCGCGAACAATGTGGCAATACGTTCAACCTGACTGGTTTTCATCGGCCCGAGAAAATCAATTAGCTTATCAATCTCAGCCTGCTTATCGTTGAACCGATCCCCGTATTTTTCCACGAAATCAGCATGGTTTTTCCCCGCCAACAGCAAATCAGCGCCCTGATGTTTCTCTTCGTACCAATGGTTGCTGACCAGAATGTCCACATACTGTTCCAGTTGAAGATCATAGGGACCGTGAGCATAACGGTAATATTGAACACCGCGGTTAAGACCGACATATTCATTCGTGAGATAAAGCATCTTCTGCAGCTGGATTTTGCCCCGGATATCCCTGCCGAGTTTATTGATGAGAATACCCAACAGGATAACTTGTGGGTCAAGCTCAGCCGCTTTATCAGCTGCGGCCTGTGGAACTTCTTTCTTGCCGGTCACATATTCGTAAATCAGAGATTTCTTGTAATCAGCCAGAGTGGTCATCTGCTCCTGTTTTGTTACAATGGTTGCGTCGATTTCGGCGCACTTTTTGTCCAAAAAATCTACAATCACGTTCTGTTCCCGAAGAGAAGGTTCAAAAATCATTAACTTTGCAAATTCACTATAATTCAATCCCTGTCGAACACCATTGCCCATGTTATAAAATACTTTCTGCACATCAAAAGAATGTAACAAATAATGAAAATACTTCGAATTCACATTTTCCTTCGGCATCAGATCAATATATGCAGACGTAATGATGCCCCGTTCTATCACAAAACCAGTTCTGAGACTCCTCTTATCATTTTGTAAATCTGTCGGACGAATGATAATATCGCCCGGTTCAACAATATTATATGTATTAAAACTGGCGGGAAGCAATCCTCCATTCGTATTGATGTCCTTACGAATAATGCGACCATAACTCAATGAAAGCAAGTTCTGTTCCTGAAGAGCATAATTCTTATTCTTTCGTTCTCCAAAATAATAATATACTGGATGAACATGCCACGAAGCAGGAATCATACCAACCCACTCAATCCCACTATCCTTCATCTCCACATCAGGATTCAATCCCTTAGTAACTGCTTCTGTAATCACAGACCGCTTATACTGCTCCAGCGTATCAATCTGCGCCTGAATATCTGCGATCAGTGCGTCGATTTCGGCACACTTGGTGTCGAGAAAAGTTGCAATTCGCTTTTGCTCCAAAAGGGGAGGTTGAATATAATACTGGTTTTTAATTTTTGCCTGACTAATATTAGGTTGCCCGCCTCCTTCGGAGACTCGCAAAAAATCTTCTCGGCACATCGAAATCCAATAGAACATAAATTCCAAGTCATTTTCTTTATCAGGCTGAATACAACAGCAAGCCTGATTAACACACGCCGGTATTTTTGATATTGCGATGTTGCCAACAGAGCCACCATACATTGCAATTACAATAAAATCTGGTTCATATAAACGCAATGCTGGTAAAGAATGCATCGCCATTTCTGTCACCATGGATGCTGTTTCAATTATTAAGGTCTTTCCGTAAATATCTCCACTTTGAATCCAGAATATGTCTCCATTTTCATAATACTGATAACTACTACTTTGCGGCGTAGTCCCACTGCCAATTAACGAAACAGCATTTTTAATTTTCTTTTTCGTCCACGAAGCAGGAACTTCACCAATCCACTTGATCCCACTATCTTTCATCTTACGCATATCATCACCGCCTTACTGAAACAGCTTGGCTATACGCTCCGAAACAGAATGCTCCAGTTCCATGAACTTCTCTTCCAATTCTTCGCTTGCCACCGGCTGTTGATATTTATAAAAGTAACGCGTAAACGGGATCTCCGCCCCGGTCTTGATGACAGGTTTCTTTGCTCCCAGATTTTCTTCCCAGAACCACTTGGCATCCGGCACATGCGGAAGGACTTCACGGGCCATATAAGTATCAATGTCTTCATCAAACTTCACGATCTCTGTATCCTTCGTTGCCTTATCGTACAGGATATTGCCCTTTTTGTCCTTCTGGATCACAGCCTCTTTATCCATAACAGACAGGCCGTCCATAATCTTATCAAACAACTTCTTATCAACTGCAATCCCATCCAGTGCTTTGGTCAACACAGGCACAAACGCATCCGGGGACAGCCACTTCTGTTCTGATACGGCAGCTTCCAAGTTTGCCAGAATGGCATCATATACCGGCTTCGTCTTATAATAGTCAGCCAGTGTCTTCTGCTCCTTCGCCGTTGCAGCCGTACCTTTCTCTTCCAAAGCAGCGACTTTTGCATCATCCCACAGAGATTTCAAAGCACCCGCCTGCAGCATATTCTCCATCCGTTCCTCGGTGAAACCATAGCTGCGCTGCAAAGGCTGCATCACCGCGTACTCACGATAGATAAACTCTGTATTGTCATAGATCTTGCAGACCTCATTTTCCTCGAACTCTGCATACAGCCGGGTAATCTCTGCCCTGTCTTCCGGGGTAAACTCGTTTTTCTTATTACCCAGTGGCTTGCGCAGCTTATGGTAAATCTGAGTCGCATCGATCAGCTGGATCTTTCCTTTCCGTTCCGGCCGCTTATTTTTCGACAGGATCCACACATAAGTAGCAATGCCGGTATTGTAGAACAAATCCGTCGGCATGGCAATGATCGCCTCGATTAAATCCTGTTCCAGAAGCCAACGGCGCACCTGAGACTCACCGGACGCTGTACCACCGGTAAACAGCGGCGAACCATTCTCAATGATTGCAGCCCGTCCAAGCTTATCATCCAGCTTTGCAATCGCAGACTGCATGAACAGCAGCTGCGCATCGCCACCACCAGGCAGCCCGGCGCCCCATCGTCCTGTATATCCTCTCTCATATTCCCGCTTTACAGCATCTTCCTGCCCGTCTTTTGCATCAGCACCGCTCCACGGTGTTCCGAACGGCGGGTTCTCGATCAGAAAACGCATCTTTACATCCGGGAAACAATCCTCTTTCAGTGTATCAGCATGACGGAAGTTATCGGCATTCTGATCTTTAATAAGCATCTCAGCCAGCCCGATAGCATAAGACTGACCCATGAGCTCCTGACCAAACAGACGCACATCAGCCGATGGGTTAAAATGCCGGATATAGCTGTATGCAGTCGAAAGCATACCGCCGGTTCCGCACGTCTGATCACAGATCGTGATGACCTTGCCCGGATCAAAAATATCATCACAGCCTTCCGCTGTCAGGACAGCGACAAGAAGCTTGATAATATCACGGCCGGTATAAAACTGTCCGGCATCTACGTTCTGATAAAAACGACCGATCAGATTCTCAAAGATATATCCCATCTTGATACTGTCAAAGGTCTTAATGGACAGATCCAATTCTGAGAATGCCTTTACAACAGAATACAGGCATCCGTCCTTGTCCATTTTTTTTATATGATCATCCATGTTCAGTTCACGGAAAATATCCTGCACGTTTGCAGAGAAACCATTCAGATATTCTTTGAAATTCGCAGCAATATGATCCGGATCGTTGCAGAGCTCTTTCAATGTATATTCGTTGGTGTTATAAAACTGATAATTCGAAATACGCTGCATTGCCTTTGCAGGATAATTCGGATTCTTCTTGTATGTCCCCACCACGTCAGATTTTGTGGGTTCCAGCGCGCACTCGAAACGCCGGATGATAGTCATGGGAATGATAACATCGCCATATTTGTCCGGCATATAAGAACCGCGGAGTTTATTCGCAATACTCCAGATAAAATTCGCCTCAGATGTAATATCAACGGGATTATCATCCCACAGTACATCTATTTTCTTTGCATCAGCCATACAACACTCCTCCGTATTTTCGCAATAGTTATCCATCCTCATTATATCGAAATTTCCTCTTAAAGTCAATATTTTTAATGTTTCATAATTATGAATAATTATTTTTAATTACGATTAAATACTGGAAACATCTATATTTTCTACACCGTCTACAAGATATATCGTTTCGTTTGATATCCCACTCCCGGCTTTTCCATCCCGTCAATCCATACGGCAAGCGTGCATGGACTGAACGGCGCCTGATCGGCGCCTCGGGATAGATTTCGACTCGTTCTGCTGCCACCGGCTGGCCAACGCAGAACACCTGCAACTACCAACATGCGTATTCCCTATAGAATACGATTTGATTTGATTCCCAAGAAAAGGAGGAAGAGAAATCATGACCATTGAAGAATTTGCACACGAACTCATCCACATCATCCAGAAAAAATTTCCGGATCTTTCCCACGATGCAGAATTCACTGTGCAGCAGGTCCCAAAGCCCGGCAACCTGATACTTACCGGCATCACCATACGTCTGCATGGTGCTGTAACCGCTCCATGCTTTTATATCAATGACCAGTATACGAAACTGCTGGAAGGCATGCCGATTCAGGCAATTGCCTCTGACCTGGCTGATACCATCCGGTACCGGTCTGACCTGCCGGATGATATCGATCTGGAACTTCTGGCTAATTTTGACGCCGCAAAAAATTATATCGTCCCAAAACTCATTGATATACGCCCCGGAAGAAACGACGGCTATCTTGCTGACAGACCGGTGCAGCAACTGCCCGGTACCGGGATCGGCATTATTTATGATATCGAGCTGCCCCGGGCAAAAGACGATCCTACAATGACCGTACCTATCACCAACCATATGCTGTCATGCTGGGACCGCTGTCTGAAAGACATCCATACAGCAGCCATCGCCAACGGTCCAAAGCTCCGTCCTGCAAAGCTGTCCTCCCTGTCCAGCATCATAGAAGACATGTGCCCCGGTGCCGCATCTGACACGCCGGATGATCTCATGATGATGGTCCTGACCAACGAGGACGCCTGTCATGGAGCTGCCGTCATTCTGTACCCTGCAGTTCCGGATATGATCCAACATCATTATCCAAACGGCTGCTATCTGCTGCCATCATCTGTTCACGAATGGATTATTGTGCCTAAAATCAGTACAAAAGATCCTGACGAACTGCGGTATATGGTCATGAGCATCAACCAGAGCCAGGTGGCTCCTGCAGAAGTGCTTTCAGACGGCGTCTTTGAGCTGGATGAAAAAGGCCGGCTCGTATCAGCATCATCTGACGATGTGCCGTTTGATTAAAAAGCTGATCCGAATCCGGTCACCTACTCAATCGTACCGGATATTCCAAAAATTTAATATATCACGAAAAATTTACGTCTCCTTATGGTCTTTGAGAGGCAGCAGCAAAGCTGCCTCTCTTTATAGATTCCATGTGCCATGAATACAAGGAAAAAAGCAGAAAGGAGGGAACAGACGATGACAGCGATTGAACCATCTGAACGGCAGATACACTATGCCAGTGACATCGCCCGGACCTTAGGGATTCCGATGCCGCAAAACGGCACCATGACAGACTATGCGACATTCATTGCCAGCCATCTGGATGAATATCACAGCGCACGCCGGAAGCCAAAACCGGAATCTGCACCGTCGAAGCCAAAGAAAAATGATAAATATTTGATACAGGAAGTAGAGCCGCGTCTACGGCTCCAGAACATCAAGCAACGCATCTCAGAAGAACCGCTGCTGACGCCGGAGGCTGTCATCCGTTTCGCCCAGAACTACACCAAAGGCTGGGCAGCAGAATCCATCCTTGTATTTAATCTTGACGTCAAGGGTCTCGTCATCAACTTCTGCCGTGTATCCATTGGAACCATCAACCAATCCCTGACATCAGGCCGGGAGATATTCAAATCCGCGGTACTCTCAAATGCCGCCGGCATCATTATGATCCACAATCATTTGACAAATGACCCCAAACCAAGTCCGGATGATATCAACATCACGACAACGATTGCACAGTGCGGCCACATCCTGGGAATCCCATTGCTTGACCATATTATCGTCGCTGGAAAGCAATTCTACAGTTTCAACGAATCCAATGCGGATCTGTTCGGCGCCTGCGGCATGATCGCAGAAAGAAGGGAACATGAATGAAAAGCGAAAAGAAAAGATGGACTGCATCACTAAGATGCTTCAGGAAGGAGTCGAATCCGTATTTTGTTCCGAACGGTATGCGGACTGGCTGCGTGTCTGCAGCAGATTCCATAGATATTCCCTGAACAACCAGATCTTAATCCTGATGCAGGCTCCGTTTTCCAGCCAGGTTGCCGGCTACCGGGCCTGGCAGGACATGGGACGGCAGGTCAAAAAAGGGGAGCACGGCATCATGATCATGGCCCCCATGAAAATAAAAGGGAAGAAGGACGATCCCGATCATACAGAAGAAAACGATTTATTATTATTCAAGCCGGTTACCGTCTTTGACATCTCACAGACGGAAGGGCCGGATCTTCCGTCTCTCACCAGTGAGCTTACAGGCGACAACCGTTCTTTTGAGCATGTTATTGAGCAGCTGTGCCGCTTCTCAATCGTCCCCGTCCGCTTCACAGACGAACTGCCTCCCGGTGTCTACGGCTGTTTCAGCTTTGCTGAACATGCCATTCGAGTGCGTGCTTCCATCCATGGGCAGCATAAAGTCAAAACACTCATACATGAGATCGCCCACAGCCTGCTGGATGGCGATCCGAACAACCGCATCGACCGGCAGAGCATGGAAGTCCGTGCCGAGAGCATCGCCTTTGTCGTCTGCAATGCCATCGGCATTGATACAGGCGAATACTCTTTTGGCTATATCGCAGGATGGTCATCCGGAAAAGAGATGGATGAGCTCAAAGCAACCATGCAGGACATCCGGCAGGTTTCTGATCAGATTCTTTCCCATCTGCTTCCTGCCGCATAAAAGGAGGTGAAAATATACCATGAGAAAATCCGCCTGCATGGCGTTTATCACGTCTCTGATCCGGGAAGTCAGCGAAGGCCGCGGATACCGGAAGCAGAACAATCCTGCAGTAACATTCGTCCGATCTGCCCGTTCCGGGAAATTCGACGGCCTGAACGATGATGATTACAATATCCTGCTGGGCGAAGCCGAAGAACTGGCAAGGAACTGGCTGGATCAGCCGAATGCGCAGACTTCTGACCTTCTAAAGGTCTTCCTGGAAAACATCCGCATCAGCAGCGAAAGCCTGAGAATCATTGCCGAACAGCTCTGCAGATGCTATGAAAAATCCATCGGTACTTTTGCTCCGGAACTCAAGAACCCGGAGCTGCTGGAACACATTCCGGAAGGAGCACGCCTGGCAGAACAATACCGGAGCGAACCCCGTCCGCTTCCGGGGCAAACCATCATGAAGCACCAAAGCTGCACGGACAGCAGACTGCAGTCACCCCGGCATATTTATGATTATCTGACGGATCACATCCACGGGCAGCAGGATGCCTGCCGGGCAGCTGCAACATTGCTATACAATCATGTAAAGGGCCACCGCCGCAATGTGTTGTTCATTGGACCCACCGGATGCGGCAAGACCGAGATCTGGCGGGTATGCAGGCAGATCTATCCTCATGTTATCATCGTCGACGCAAACCAGATCACAGCAGAAGGCTGGCTGGGGTCATTCAAAATCCGGGACATCTTCACCGGACTCACCGGTCAGGAGATCGAGCGCTCCATCGTGGTCTTCGACGAGTTCGATAAACTATGCGAGCCGAAATTCAGTTCTGCCGGAACCAACCACAGCCATGTCGAGCAAAACGGTTTATTAAAACTGATAGAAGGCGACCGTTTCTCCTTCCCTGCAGACAGGGACAAGCCCGCTGTCACATTCGATTCCTCCCGCATCTCGTTTGTCTTCCTGGGGAGCTTCGAAACACTGACGGAAATAAAAAATAAGAAAGAGTCCAGGCCATCCATCGGTTTCGGCAGCAAACCGGACAGTCAGGATGCATACACTGTATATAATAAAATACTCACACCGGATGACCTGATCCAGTATGCCGGCATGCGAAGAGAGATTGCAGGACGCATCAACCAGATCGTGCAGCTGTCTCCCATGACAGCCAAAGACTATGAATCCATCCTGCAGGATGACAGGATCTCGCCCATCCGTCAGCTGGAACAGCAGTATGACGTCATGCTGCATATGGATGCAGATACCTGCAGACAGCTGGCTCAGGAAGCCGCTGATACGAAGATGGGTGTGCGGTACTTACACAGCCGTATCCAGAGCATGCTGGATGACTGTCTTTTCCAGGACTGCGAAAAATCAGAATATATCTTGGATATCAATCCTTTACATGATCTGCAAGAAAGGAGCATTTCGATATGAACGACGCAAGAACACACAGAGCGCAAGCCGCAGCAGATGACATCCTGGAATTTGTGAACGCCTATGGATTTGATAGCGATACTTTTGCCAAACGTATTGCAGGCGGGCACAAAACCCTGCAGTAGTCCGTCATGCGGCTCTTTGTACGCACCATCCGGGAGATGGCAAATGTCCTGCCGGATGACCGTAATGCCGCTGCCGTCAAGCTGGCCAAACAGATCACAGAACTGGCAGATGGTGTTTCCCTTCCGATGATATGAATGCAGAAATGCAATACCTGAAGCCGGATGCAGCCGTTGTGCCGGCATAAACAACGCCCCGTCCGTATCTGTCATGATACAGCGGGGCATCGTTTTTCGATAATCAGACTTCTTATAAGTTCCATCGGCTCGCACACCATCATGAAATAATGAAAACAAGATGTGGCAGATAGCTCTGAAAAATTTTTCTAATAAAATAGGCCCAAAACAGCCGTTTTCATCCAAAGATGTGGCATGTAGGTGAAAAATTCAGCTGAAAAACAACTCTATTCTGAAAAGATGTGACGGATAGGTGAAAAATTTTACTCAAAATCGGCTTCCTTCATTTGAGATGTGATGAATAGCCTGAAAAATCCGATGACAAAACAGCAATTTTGATCCAAGATGTAGCATGTAGGTGAAAAAATCCTCCTGAGAAGTGATGGATACGATTTTGAAGATCCTTCAAAAGTGAAAAATCCGATCAAACATATGGCATCTATGTGAAAAATCAACCCTGAAGTTATGATGGATATCTTGAAAACAGGAAAAAGATGTGGCATCTAAGGTGAAAACAACAAAAACATGTGGCATTTACACTGAAAATACAAGATAAGAAGCCTGTCGGCTCGGGGGAAAAAGCGTAAAAATGCTGGTAAACGTATGGCATCTATCAAGATATGGTAGGTACGTATGAAAAATATCATTCCCAGATATTTCTGCACCTGTGACAGGGAGCAGGAGCATTTATCCAGATCCGGATAAAATCCGCAGGGACACGGATTCATCGCCGCCACCAACATAAAATCGGCCGGGAACGAATAAATCCCTTGATTTCTGGCGATATGGACGCATTTTTCCTCAAGGGGCTGTCGAAGTGCTTCCAGTGCCGTGCGTGAAAACTCCGGCAATTCATCCAAAAACAGCACACCTCCATGTGCCAGCGTCACTTCTCCCGGCGAAGGGATCATTCCTCCGCCGATCAGAGCTGCCCGGGTCACCGAATGATGAACCTCCCGAAAAGGACGCTTTGTAATCAGCGGATTCTCCCCTTCGATCTGTCCGGCAATACTATAAATCCTGGTGATTTCCAGACTTTCCTCTCTGGTCAGGCCCGGCAGGATCGTCGGGATTCGTTTGGCAACCATCGTTTTTCCTGCCCCCGGAGGACCGATAAAAAGCAGATTATGATTTCCAGCTACAGCCACAAGCGCCGCCCTTTTCATGATCTCCTGTCCCTGAATGTCACTATAATCTATGTCCGCTTTTTGTACCTCATGAACAAAATCAGACGTAAAATCCGCTTCTGTGACTGCACAGTTGTGCCCTTTGGCCCACTCGCAGACCTCCGCCAGTGTCTTGACGCCCAGAATATGAATTCCCTGGATCAATACCGCCTCTTTCATGTTTTCTGCCGGTACAATGCAGAACCTGATTCCTCTTTCTTTTGCCTCCGCTACAATTGCGAGAATTCCTTCTGTCCTGCGAACACTTCCGTCCAATCCCAGTTCTCCAACCACCAGTGCATTCTTCAGCCTGTTTCCGGGCAGGATCTGAAGTGCCATGAGTACGCCAAGCGCAATCGGAAGGTCAAACGCTGTTCCTCTTTTTCTTACATTGGCAGGCGACAAATTCACGACCACCTTCCTCGCCGGGATCATAAACCCTGTATTTTTCAGAGCCGTTCGTACACGTTCTGCCGCCTCTTTCACCTCAGAAGCCAGGAAACCCACCATATGAAATACCGGAAGACCATTCCCCACATCTAGCTCAACCTGAATCATTTCAACTTTGATTCCCTGAATCGATGCTGATAAAATTGTATAAAATCCCATGAAAATTCTCCTTTACCTGACGGTAAAAGTACAAAAATCTTTTCTGAAAATGTTGTGACGGATCGTCACTTTGATTTGCTAAAAGAAAACCGAAATCCTTTAGAAAATATATCCCCATCATATCGGAAATCATCCGTTTTGTCAATGCCGGAAATCTTTTTTCGGAAATGCACGCTCAGATTTGTCCCCGCATACACTATAATAACTACTCTGTGAGGTGCTGCTTTTGAAGTCCTTTCCCCCACCTCTCACAGCCGAAGAAGAGGCCTGTTTTCTCCGCAAGTATGCAGAAGGTGACCAAAAGGCCCGGCACATTCTGATTGAACGGAATCTTCGTCTTGTTGCGCATGTCATGAAAAAATATCAATATCTGGAAGATGATCCGGAGGATTTGATCTCAGTTGGGACGATCGGCCTTATCAAGGCCGTATCAACATTTAATCCTCAAAAAAACGCACGGCTGGCCACTTATGCCTGCAGATGTATCCAAAACGAGATCCTGATGCTGCTTCGTAGCAAGCGCAAGACCAATCGTGAAATTTCTCTTTACGAACCAGTGGGCACGGATCGTGAAGGCAACGAGATCCGGATCTATGACATTCTGGAATCCAGAGAAGAAGATGCATGCTCACGGATTTCGGAAAAAAATGACATTCAGCTTCTCTACAGTAAACTGGAATCCGCTCTCACTTCCCGGGAACAGCTGGTTCTGAAGATGCGATATGGTCTATACAATCATGAAGAATACACCCAGCGTGAGATTGCTGAACGGCTCGGTATTTCGCGTTCTTACGTTTCCCGTATTGAGAAGGGCGCAATTGAAAAACTCCGTCCTTATTTCTGATTATATTCAGATACAAAAAGGAGGACCGAAGTCCTCCTGATACATAGCTTCTCTTATGCTTCCCCATTCATTTCCATTTCTTTTCGCCTTAAAATATCATATGGTTCGGCATCACCGGTCAGCTTGACATACAATACCTGTTTCGGATGCGGTGCACTTTCCTGCTCCACTCCTTCTTCATTTACAATACGCTCTACGGTCACTTCCAGATTCCTTCCATCCGGCTTCATGATTTCAATCTCTTCTCCAACACTGAACTTATTTCTCTGTTCGATCCGTACCATGCCGTCACGTACTTCCCCTGCCATTCCAAGATACGTGTAATCGCGCAGATAGGTGTTACTGTCATAAATCTGTGATTCATCCCCGGGTTTACCGAAGAAGAAGCCTGTCGTAAACTGTCTGTATGTGCATCCCACGATCTGTTCCAGATACCAGGGCATGTTCTTCCGGTAAAGCTCCGGATCTTTCTGGTAATCATCGATCGCCTTACGGTAAGTCCTTGCCACTGTCGCCACATAGAGAGCCGTCTTCATTCGTCCCTCGATCTTGAAGCTGTCAATTCCCGCATCGATCAGTTCCGGTATATGCTCGATCATGCAGAGATCCTTAGAATTAAAAATATAAGTTCCCCGCTCGTTCTCGTATACCGGCAGATACTCTCCCGGCCTTGTCTCCTCCACGACCGCATATTTCCATCTGCACGGGTGCGTACAGGCACCGTGGTTGGCGTCACGCCCGGTAAAATAATTACTGAGCAGGCATCTTCCGGAATAGGAAATACACATCGCTCCGTGCACAAAGGTCTCGATCTCAAGATCATCCGGAATATGACTTCGGATCTCTTTGATCTCCCGAAGCAACAGTTCCCGGGCTGAAACCACACGGCTTGCCCCCTGCTTGTGCCAGAACAGATAGGTTCCGTAATTCGTATTATTTGCCTGCGTGCTGATGTGGCGTTCAATCTCCGGGCATACCTCTTTTGCAATCTCAAATACTCCCGGATCGGCAATGATCAGTGCATCCGGCCTGATGTCCCGAAGCTCCTCAAAATAAGCACGCACACCATCCAGATCATAATTATGAGCCAGAATATTTGCCGTTACATACACTTTCACGCCATGTTCATGAGCGAAAGCGATTCCTTCTCTCATTTCATCCATGGAGAAATTCTTCGCTTTTGCACGAAGTCCGAATGCTTCTCCGCCGATATAAACGGCGTCTGCACCGAAAATAACTGCTGTTTTTAAAACTTCCAGGCTGCTTGCCGGAATCAATAATTCAGGATGTCGTGCCATCTGCTTCTACCTCTCTTTATTTCTTTTCACGCTGACTGCCGTTCCGTCCCCGAGCGGGATGATCGAAGTCTCCAGGTCCGGGTGATGCTTCAGCGTATACAAATACTCCCGCATTCTGCTGTGTATCGTGCGATCCCGTCTTTCCACCGCGAAACGGGACTCAATGATATTCCCGTCCTGGAGCACATTGTCTGAAACCAGAACGCCATCCGGCTCCAGAATTCGGAGCACTTCCGGGAGATATGCAATATACTGCCCCTTCGCGGCATCCATAAAAATAAAATCATATGGCCCACTCAGCTCTGTCAGCACTTCCATGGCATCTCCCTCGATCAGAGTGATCTTCTGTTCCTTCCCCGCTCTTTTGAAATTCTCCCGGGCAATGGGAATTCTTTTCTCATAATTTTCTATCGTAGTAATTGTACATTCTTCAGGAGCATATTCGCTCATCAGCAGCGCCGAGAAGCCGACCGCTGTTCCCACTTCCAGGATCCTCGTGGGACGTTTGATCGCAAGGAGCACCTTCAGAAAACTCTGCATCTCCTTGCGTATGATCGGCACACTATCTCGCAAAGCCTCCTGTTCGATCTCTTCCAGAATCTCGCTGTTCTCCTGTTCCAGAGAATGTAAGTATGTCACCAGACGTTCTTCAACTATCATGTGGTTCCTCACTTCCTGTATTGCACATCACCGATATCCTGTCCATACAGCTGTATACGCATTCATACAGATGCCCCGCAACACCTGCGGGGCACATGAATCCTTCTATACATCCATAATGATCGGTAGGATCATCGGTTTTCTCTTCGTTCTCTTCCAGATAAAATCATTCATCGTATCGCGGATCACAAGCTTGATCTTGCTCCAGTCCGCGTGGCGGCTCATCAGGCACCGCTCCACCGCATCCGTAAGCACACATCTCGCCTCTTCCATCAGGCCTTCCGATTCACGCACATAGACAAAGCCGCGGGAAACGATATCCGGACCTGCCAGGAGCTGATTGGTACCTTTTTCCAGAGTGAGAACAACGATCAGAATACCGTCCTCCGCCAGATGCTGACGATCCCTTAAAACAATATTACCGACATCGCCTACACCAAGACCATCCACAAGAATCTCTCCTGTATGAACTTTATCTACGATCTCGGCGCTGTTCTCATCCAGAGCAAGCACATCGCCCGACTTCAGGATAAATACATTCTCTTTCGGAATTCCCAGAGATTTTGCAAGATTCGCATTCGCTTTCAAATGCCGGTATTCTCCATGCACCGGAATGGCATATTTCGGTTTCACAAGGGAATAGATCAGCTTCAATTCCTCCTGACACGCATGACCGGAAACATGTGCATCCTGGAAAATAACGTCTGCCCCTTTGGCAGAGAGTTCATTGATCACATGGGAAACCGCTTTTTCATTTCCCGGGATCGGATTCGAACTGAAAATGATCGTATCGCCCGGCATAATGGTAATCTTCTTATGAATATCCGCCGACATTCTGGACAGTGCCGCCATGGATTCTCCCTGGCTTCCGGTTGTGATGATCGTCGTCTTCTCCGGCGGATAATTCCGGAGCTGATCCACCTCGATCAGCGTGTTGTCCGGTACATTCAGATATCCAAGTTCAGACGCTACGGAAATGATATTGACCATGCTGCGTCCTTCAACCACAACTTTTCTTCCAAATTTGTAGGAAGAATTGATAATCTGCTGAACACGATCCACATTCGACGCAAAGGTCGCAATGATGATACGGCTGTTCGTATGCTCCGCAAAAATACGGTCGAATGTTGCTCCCACAGTACGTTCAGACTGGGTAAATCCCGGTCGTTCTGCATTGGTACTGTCCGACATGAGGGCTAGTACTCCCTTCTTTCCGATCTCCGCAAACCGCTGAAGATCGATCGCGTCGCCAAATACCGGGGTGTAGTCCACTTTAAAGTCTCCCGTATGCACCACAATACCTGCCGGTGAATAAATGGCAAGTGCAGATGCATCCTGAATACTGTGATTTGTCTTGATAAATTCAATACGGAACTGCCCAAGATTGATAGACTGTCCGTGGCGCACCACTTTTCTTCTGGTGGAGCGAAGCAGATTATGCTCTGCCAGCTTTTTCTCAATAATTCCCATGGTCAGCTTCGTAGTATAAATCGGGAGATTAATCTCCTTAAGCACATAAGAAAGAGCTCCAATATGGTCTTCATGCCCATGGGTGATTACAAAACCTTTTAATTTTTCAACATTATTCTTAAGATAAGAAATATCCGGAATTACCAGGTCGATTCCCAGCATATCATCTTCCGGAAATGAAAGACCGCAATCCACAACAATAATACTGTCTTCATATTCAAAGGCAGTAATGTTCATTCCGATTTTTTCCAGACCTCCCAACGGAATGATTTTCAATTTAGAATTGTTCGTTCGTTTCAACGTCACACCTCCATATATTTTTATGTATCGTCCGTACATCCATATCGTAAAATAAAGAGTCTACGCCCCGGTTCCCGGCGCGCGGTGTGCTGCTACATCTCGATATCCACATCTTCCAGTAATTCTTCAAACACTTTCAATACAGCCTCGAGTTCCACTTCATCTTCTGTGATCTCGTAGAGACTGTCCTCATCTTCAGGCGCACTGGTGTCCTTAAGGATGAGACATTCCGCGTCGTCCTCCTCAGAATCTGCAACCAGAAGATACGTATTCCCATTCAGCTTCGTCTGCTCAAGAATATAAAATTCTACCTGTTCTCCACTATCTTCATAAGTAAAAACCAGTTTTTCACTACTCATACAATTCGTCTCCCTCGTCCGGGTTCTGCTTCATCGCAAGCGAATCCAAAAATCCCTGCAATATAAAAACAGCCGCAATCTGATCCACGTACTGCTTGCGGTTCTCTCTTCTTATCCCTGTTTCAATTAACGTCCGCTCTGCTGATGCCGTGGTCAGACGCTCGTCCCACATCACGACCTCAAGGCCGGTCCGCCGACGAAGCATCTCACCAAATTCCAACGCTTTCTCTGCCCGTTCTCCGATATCATTGTTCATATGTTTTGGCAGACCAAGCACAAACTTCTCTACTTCATATTCTTTTGCAAGTGTTTCAATTCTTGCCAGTGTCTGTCTGAGCTTGTTCTCCGACTTGCGCACAATCGTCTCTACGGCCTGGGCTGTAATCCCCAGCGGGTCACTTACCGCCACTCCCACAGTCTTCGTACCGTAATCCAATCCCATAATCCGCATAATCTGAATCATCCTATAACTCGTTCTTAATATATGCCTTCAGCAGTTCTTCTACGATCTCATCCCGTTCCACCTTCATCACAAGGCTTCTTGCACCATTGTAGCTGGTGATGTATGTAGGATCACCTGACATAATGTATCCTACGATCTGATTCACTGGATTATATCCTTTCTCCACTAAAGCATTATATACAATCTCAAGGATATCTTTTGCCTGAATCTGTGGTCCGGCCTCCACCTGAAAAAATTGTGTATTCGATAAATTCTTCATCTTACGACCTCCAATACTTCAATACCCATTCTAATATAATCTGTAATAAAATTCAATGAGTAATTTGTGAAATATCCACAATTTTAATTTTCTTTATCTGATTAGTCCAGCTTTCCTCTCCGTCTTCGGTACAAGGCACAGAAATCCTGAGATATTCCCTGGTATGTCCGGTCACCATCTTCCGTCCTTCTTTTTCAGTCACCTCTTCAAAAAGGACTTCTACGTCCTTACCAACCCACTGCTTTTCATACTCTGCCTGTTTTCTTTCATTCATTTCCTGCAAAATAGCACTTCTTCCGGCCTTCTCCTGCTCTGTAATCTGGCCTTTCATCTCCGCTGCTTTTGTCCCACGGCGTTTCGAATACTTAAATATATGCGTTTCATAAAAATCCACCTTATCCACAAAACGTCTGGATTCCTCAAATTCTTCTTCTGTCTCTCCCGGGAATCCGGTAATCACATCGGTAGTAAGAGCCGGATTATCAAAATATTTCCGAAGGATCCTGCATTTCTCATAGTATTCCTCCGCACTATACCGGCGGTTCATCCGCTTCAGCGTCGCATTGCATCCGCTCTGGAGCGACAGATGAAAATGCGGGCAGATCTTCTTGAGTTTCGACAGTTCAGACGCAAATTCTTCTGTGATGATCCGCGGTTCCAGAGATCCGAGCCGGATCCTTACAATACCTTCCACTTCATGGACCGCCCGAATTAGTGAGAGCAGGTCTTCCTGCTGCTTCCCATTTTCATCCTTAAGATCCACACCATAGGAGCTGAGATGAATTCCGGTCAGCACCACCTCACGATATCCGTTTGCGGCCAGTGTCTCTACCTCCCGCACAACCTCTTCCTTTTTTCTGCTCCTTACTCTTCCCCGTGCATACGGGATAATGCAGTACGTGCAAAACTGATTACAGCCATCCTGCACTTTCAGATAGGCTCTTGTATGCTCTGCCGTCCTTGTGAGGGACAGTTCTTCGTACTTTGCAGTATGGTTGATATCAATTACTTCAATCTGCTGATGCTTCTCTTTTTGTGCAAAATAGGCATCCAGGATCCCGATCAGCTCCTGTTTCTTATTATTCCCAATGACAATATCAATATTCTCATCCTTTTCCCCTGCATCGGTCCTTGCCTGCACATAACAGCCCGCAGCCACGATCACCGCATCCGGATTCTGCTTTCTGGCACGATGGATCATCTGTCTGGATTTCCGGTCTGCAATATTCGTAACCGAACAGGTATTAATGATATAAATATCCGCCTCATCCTGGAACGGGACAATCTGATATCCGTTCTTCTCAAGAAGTTCCTGCATTGCTTCCGTCTCATAGGCATTTACTTTACACCCCAAATTGTGTAACGCTGCTTTTCTCATCACATTTCCCACCTTCAAATTCTATAAGATTTTACAAAAAAATATCGTTTTCTTTGGAATTTTATTCCTTGACAATTCTCTATACAAACTATAATATATCTATATAAATTCAAAACAAGGAGGAACTTTCACATGAAAACAGTACAGATTTCTTTAAACTCAATTGATAAAGTAAAATCTTTCGTAAATGAAATCACAAAGTTTGATTATGATTTTGATCTTGTATCTGGAAGATACGTTATCGATGCTAAATCTATCATGGGTATCTTTAGTCTGGATCTTTCAAAACCGATTGATCTCAACATTCACGCTGACAGTGAAGAAGTCGATCACATTCTTGAAATCCTGAACCCATATTTAGTTTAATATTTAGTTAAAAATAAGATGAAGGTTTCTCGGAGCCTTCATCTTATTTTTTAGGCTTTGTTTCCTTTATTTTACGATAATCGTCTCTACCGAACGAATTGCTTCGTCAAAAAGCTGATCAATCTTTTCCGCCAGTTTTTCTTCCGATTTTCTGATCACTTCCACATTTGGTTTTGTTACCGGATGTTTTGCTACAAAAATGGTACAGCAGTCTTCATACGGAAGGATCGAGGTCTCATAGGTGTTGATCTTCTCTGCCACTTCCACGATTTCCTGCTTATCAAAACCAATCAGCGGACGATATACCGGAAGAGTGCAGACATCATTTGTAGCCGCAAGGCTCTGCATCGTCTGACTCGCCACCTGTCCGATGCTCTCTCCTGTAATCAGTCCCAGACAGTCATCCTGTTTTGCGAAATGCTCTGCGATCCGCATCATATATCTTCTCATAATAATAGTAAGCTCGTCATGCGGACATTTCTCATAAATATAGAGCTGGATATCGGTGAAATTCACCACATGAAGCTTGATCGGTCCTGTATACTTTGAGACAAGCTTCGCCAGATCGACCACCTTCTGTTTTGCGCGCTCACTGGTATACGGCGGTGCATGGAAATAAGTCGCCTCAAGTCCGACTCCTCTTTTGGAGATCATATACCCTGCCACCGGGCTGTCAATTCCTCCTGAAAGGAGAAGCATGGCTTTGCCGTTCGTACCGACCGGCATGCCTCCCGGTCCCGGAATAATTTCCGAATAAATATAGATTTCCTCGCGGACTTCTACTCGGAGAAGAACGTCCGGCTTGTGAACATCCACGCGAATTTCCGGAAAAGCATCCAGAATCGCTTCTCCAAGGTCACAATTGATCTCCATCGATTTTTTCGGATAAGTCTTCTTTGCTCTTCTGGACTCGACTTTAAATGTGATATTTTTATCCGGATACATTTCGTCCATATATGCAACCACATCTTTTTTCAATTCATCAAATCCACGGTCAGATACCCGGACTACCGGACAGATTCCCACAATTCCGAACACTCTCTGAAGTGCTTCCGTCACTTCGTCGGAATCATAGTATCCTTCACAGTCCACATAGACACGGGCCTGTGACTTGTATACGTGGAAGTCTCCTTCTACATCTTTCAAAGCGAATTTTACCTGACGCACCAACGCGTCTTCGAACATATACCGGTTCTTTCCCTTGATTCCAATCTCTCCATATTTTATCAAATAAGTCTGAAACTTCATACTTTCCTCCTAATGGCGTGTATACTTTCTTAACATCGGCACACAATCGTATAATGTCTGCAATGTATAATCAATCTCTTCTTCCGTTGTAAATTCTGACATACTGAAGCGAACTGTGGAATCAAGATATTCTTTACCTGTACCGATTCCTCTTAACACTCCGCTCACAGACGGGTGATTCGATGAGCATGCAGAACCGGATGATACATAAATTCCTTTGCTCTCCAGTGTGTGCAGCAGAACCTCACTCCGGATCCCTGCAATTCCCACACTGATGATATGCGGTGCGCTCGTCTCATCGGTAAGTCCATGAACCTTTGTATGTTCGATCTGGCTGACACCTTCTATAAATTTCTGCTTCAGCCACCTCATATGCGCCACTTTTTCGTCCAGTCCCGTATAGATCTCTTTTGCTGCCTGCGCGATTCCGGCAATACCCGGAACATTTTCCGTACCGGATCGCATATTCTTCTGCTGTTCTCCTCCAAAAATGATCGGTCTTACTTTTGCCCTTTCATTGATATAGAGGAATCCGATCCCCTTCGGGCCGTGAATCTTATGTCCGCTTACCGAGAACATGTCGATTCCCATTTTCTTCGGATAGATCCTGTATTTTCCAAAGCCCTGCACGGCATCCACATGAAACAGAATATTCCGGTTATAGGACTTCACGATTCCTGCTGCTTCCGCGATCGGTTGTACGGATCCGATTTCATTATTTACATACATGATTGATACCAGGATCGTCTCCGGACAGAGTGCTTCTTTCAAGGCATCCAAACGCACCCGCCCGTACATATCAACCGGAAGGTACGTGACCCGGTACCCTTCCTCTTCTTCCAGATATTTCATCGTATTCAAAATAGCAGGATGCTCGATCGCCGTCGTGATCAGATGCTTTCCGGCGCGATGATTTGCACGCGCGCCTCCGATCAGTGCCAGATTGTCACTTTCTGTTCCACCGGATGTAAAGAATATTTCCTTCTCCTGCACTTTCATCAGCCTTGCCAGCGTTTCCCTTGCGCCCCGGACATATTTTTCCGCCTCCACGCCTTTTTTATGCATGGAAGATGGATTGCCGTAATCCTCACACATCGTTTTCGCAACGATATCCCTGACACTGTCATATGCTCTGGTCGTAGCTGAATTATCCAGATAAACTTCCATTTTTATCGTCTCCTAACTTCTTCCTCACTATATCTTATGCCGGTTCTGCTTTCCTGCCATCTGTCTCTTCTGAATGAAATCCTACTGCTGCTCTTCCAGTTCAAACATCAGCACAGAAAGAATCGCTAGTCCCGCTGTCTCGGTCCTCAGAATCCGCCTTCCAAGGGTGATCTCTTTTGCACCACTGCGGATGGCTGCTTCCACTTCCTCCTGTTCAAAACCACCTTCCGGCCCGATAAAGATTCCAACAGACTGCCCTCTTTTGATGGAACGAATGATCCGTTTTGTCTCCTCCATCCCTTTGGCAAGCTCATACGGAATCAGCACCACATCCAGCTCTGCGGCCTTCTTAAGAGCCTCGCTGTACGAAAGCGGCATCTCCACTTCCGGGATCCGGCTTCTACCGGCCTGCTTTGCGGCGCTCTCGGCAATGCTGTTCCAGCGTTCCACTTTTCTTGCAGCTTTCTTCTCATCCAGCTTCACGACAGAACGCTTCGTTGCGACCGGAATGATCTTCACCGCTCCGAGTTCCACCGCTTTCTGAACGATCAGCTCCATCTTGTCTCCCTTGGGAAGTCCCTGAAACAGATACAATTCATTGCTAAGCTCTGTATCCGCCTCCATTTTTTCCAGGATACGAAGTGTAGCCCTTCCTTCCTCGTAAGATACCACTTCACAGACGTATTTGAGATTATTCCCATCACTGATCCCGGCCTGTTCGCCCGGTTTCATCCGAAGGACATTCTTCATGTGATTGACATCCTGCCCTTCCACATAGATATACGGTTCTTCCACCTGCGAAGGTGTCACAAAAAAATGATGCATCACTCACTCATCCCATCTAATTCTTACGTGCAGTTACGGAAACCCATTCTCCCTGATAGTTCACCTCAAGGACCTCAAGCCCCACTGCTTTCACAGCATTCACTACCGTTTCTTCTTTGTCATCAATAATTCCGCTGGTGATATAGATTCCGCCCGGTTTTAACTGATTCACAATAACCGGCGTAAGCGGCACCAGCACATCCGCAAGGATATTGGCTGCAACAATGTCATATTTCTCATAACCCACTTTATCCTGCACCGCTTTATCATCAATGATATTACCGATCATCACCTCATAGCGATCTTCGGTGATCCCATTTACCTGCATGTTCTCACGGGTCGCATCGATGGCACACGGATCCAGATCGGTTCCGACGGAATATTCGGCTCCGAACATCAATGCAAGCATCCCCAGAATACCGCTGCCGCATCCCACATCCAGAATCCGTGTATGCTCCGTGGTATACTTGCGGATCTGCCGGATACAGAGCTGCGTGGTCTCATGCATACCGGTGCCAAACGCAGTGCCCGGATCGATGTGTACAATCATCTTATTCTCATCTTCAGGCTTCACATTCTCCCAGGACGGGATGATCAAAATATCATCTACGTAGAACTGATGAAAATATTTCTTCCAGTTATTGACCCAGTCCACATCTTCCGTCTGCGACTCCTCAATCGATCCGCTTCCCACCTCGATATACGCACGCATATCCTCAAGTTCAGCGCGAACCTTTGCAAGTACCGCTTCCTTGTCATCCTCTTCTTCCAGATAGAAGCTGATATAGGCAACTCCGTCATCCACGCCGGTCTCCGGAAGAATATCCACAAACATCTGCTCTTTTTCTCTCTGACTCATCGGAATATTATCTTCGATCTCAATGCCCTGGATTCCCAGATCCATGAGCATACTGCTGACAAGATCTTCCGCTTCCGTCGTTGTCTCTATTCTGAATTTATTCCATTTCATACCATGATCTCCTTGATCCGATTTTTATAATTCCAGTATCATATTAGTATAACAAGTCCTGTCCGAAAGCGCAAGTACTCCTAATTCTTACCAAGCAGATAATCGATGAACTGCTGCGCCGTTCTTCCGCTCAGGCCACCGTGATTCAGTTCCCATTTATTTGCTTCCAGCAGGAGCTGATCTTCCGGCATCGTAAGCCCGTTTCGTTCCGCCAGTGTTTTGACAATTTTCTGGAATTCTTTCTTATCCGGCTTTCCAAAATAAATGGTAACACCAAATCTTGCCACCAGTGAGAGTTTTTCCTGCACCGTATCGTTGGTGTGCAGTTCTTCATCGCGGTCTGCCTTATCCTTGAAAGTCTCACGGATCAGGTGTCTGCGGTTGGAGGTCGCATAGATCAGAATATTGTCCGGCTTCTTTTCCAGTCCGCCCTCGATCACTGCTTTCAAATATTTATACTCAATTTCAAATTCTTCGAAAGAGAGATCATCCATATAGATGATAAATTTGTAATTGCGGTTCTTGATCTGCGCAATCACATCATTCAGATCCTGGAACTGATGTTTATAAACCTCAATCATTCTCAGTCCCCTGTCATAATACTGGTTTAGGAGTGCCTTGATCGAAGAGGATTTTCCTGTCCCTGCATCTCCGAACAGCAGACAGTTGTTCGCGCGTCTTCCGCTTACAAATGCCTCCGTATTGTCGATGAGCTTCTGCTTTGCCATGTCGTATCCCACCAGATCGTCCAGATGAACATGGGCGATGTTAGTGATCGGCACGATCTGCACACCGTCTTCATCGTGCTCCACGCGGAACGCCTTATGAAGTCCAAGCTTGCCCACTCCGAATTCTTTGTAAAATCCGGTGATGATCCGCTTGAATTCTTCCGCGGATCCTGCCTGTCCAAGTGCCCCTGCAAGATCGCAGATGCGGTCGCGGATCCTCTTATTAAAGACTTTTCCGTGCCCGTTTGTGTGATGATAATCCTCGATCATGTAAATACAGGTAGTCCCA
Organism: Bariatricus sp. HCP28S3_A4; assembly: GCF_052066395.1. Taxonomy (NCBI): domain Bacteria; kingdom Bacillati; phylum Bacillota; class Clostridia; order Lachnospirales; family Lachnospiraceae; genus Bariatricus; species Bariatricus sp. HCP28S3_A4. The sequence continues at coordinate 103,957 of NZ_JBQHSE010000004.1, forward strand.
ATCTCCTTCTCCATCCGGTGAAGGTCATAATCAAACAATTCTTTGAAAATTTCAAAATCATGAAGTGCTGCCTCATTGACACTTCCTTCGATCTCACCTACGATCTCGCATGCAGTACTGTACGCATTCTCACTGTTTGCCAGCAGTAAAGTGAGAAAATTATGCCACAGATTTCCTTCAAATCCGTAACAGCTCGCCAGTTCGATCATTTCATTCAGGCATTCATATAAAAGTCCCTTCAGATCTTCTTTATTATAATACTCATTATCTGCATTTTCGATCAAAAATGTCATATCACGCAGCAGATCTTCATGTTCCATATAGCGATATAATACCAGTTCGTTCGTTCTCATTTCATTTGTCCTTTCCCATTGCAAATGTCAAAGCATATGTCTGTTCTGAATCTAGTAATTGCCGAGAATTTTCAGATTCAGCGCCTCTTCTCTCAAACCGCGGATCGCATTTTTGACGGCCGCGTCCGCAAGATTTCCCTCAAAATCAACGAAGAAACGGTATTCAAAGCTTCTTCCTTCGATCGGGCGTGATTCAATCTTGGTCATATTCAAGTCGTTGTAAATAAAATGTGAAAGCAGGTGATACAAGGATCCGCTTTCGTGCGGAACTTCCATGCAGATGCTGATTTTTGAGGCATGTTTCAAAAATACCTTCTGGTTCGTAATGACAATAAATCTCGTCGAATTATCGGATTCTGCATTGATGTCCTGCTCCAGGATCTCCAGGCCGTAAAGCTTTGCCGCATATTCACTGCACACAGCCGCCTGCTCCGGATTCTTCTCCTCCAGCACCTTCTTCGCCGCAACCGCCGTATTCGCGACACTGATCTGCTCCCAGTCCCCGTAATTATCCAGGAATCTGGCGCTCTGCATCAGTCCCTGCGGATGGGAATATACTCTCTTGATCTGGGAAATCTTCACACCCGGAAGACCGGCAAGCTGATGGCGGACCGGAAGGATGACTTCACCGACAATATAATTTTCAAATTCTACCAGGAGATCATAGACCTGATCCACCGCGCCTGCTGTCGAATTTTCAATCGGGAGCACCGCATAATCCGCCGTTCCTTCTTCGATCGCTACCATTGCATCCCGGAACGTCGGCACATGGAAATTCTTCTGACCTGATCCGAAGAATTTCTCCATGGCAGCCTGACTATAGGCGCCCTCAACGCCCTGAAACACCACACGGGCCCCTTCCACATTCAGCTCATCCAGTTCAATAAAAGGAAGTCTTCCAAGGACGCCTTCCTGGGACAACTTCTGATACTGGAGTTTCCGGCTCATGGACATCAGCTGCTCAAACAGTTCTCTGATTCCCTTTTTATTAAAATCATTCGTCGCCATTGCAGATACGGACGCCAGCTTCTCATTCTCGCGTGTGCGGTCCAGCACCTTTTTTCCATTTTTTATCTTATAATCCGCCACTTGTCCGCATATTTCCATACGTTTCTCGTAGAGCTCCGTAATCTGGGTATCGATCTCATCCAGTTTCTGCCTCATCTCCAGTAATGTTTCCATAATGGATTCTCTCCTTATCTGTACGTTCTTTCTTCTATCATTCGCTCGTCCTTTCGGCATTCATTGCCTGCGTGGACATTATATACTATTTTTTTTATAAAATCCAGTTCTTTATTCCTCTTCCTTTGGCTGAATATCCAAATCAGAGCGAACTGCCGGAAAACCAAAAGATAAAATCCTTATTGAAATGTGGTCTGTTTTATTATATGATAGTGAAGAATAAAGATTAATTCCAGAAGACCTGTCGTCATTCTGGCAAAAATAAAGGAGGTTTCCTACATGAGACATTTAATGAGTCCATTAGATTTTTCTGTCGAAGAACTTGACAAACTCATGGATCTCGCGAACGACATCGAGGCAAATCCAAAGAAATACGCACATGCATGCGACGGCAAAAAGCTTGCTACTTTATTCTATGAACCAAGCACCCGTACCCGCCTCAGCCATGAAGCTGCAATGCTGAATCTTGGGGGCAGCATCATGGGATTTTCTTCAGCAGCATCCAGTTCTGCTGCAAAAGGCGAAAGTGTTTCTGACACGATCCGCATGATTTCCTGCTACGCTGATATTTGTGCGATCCGGCATCCGAAGGAGGGGGCTCCGATGGTTGCCTGCCAGCATGCTACCATTCCTGTCATCAACGCAGGTGACGGCGGACATCAGCATCCGACCCAGACTTTAACCGACCTGCTTACGATCCGTTCTCTGAAAGGACGATTGAACCACTTGAAAATCGGTCTCTGTGGTGACTTAAAATTCGGCCGTACCGTTCATTCTCTTATCAATGCCCTTGCCCGCTACGATGATATTGAATTTGTACTGATTTCACCAGAAGAACTTCGTCTTCCGGATTATGTAAGACATGACGTTCTGGATAAACAGAACATTCCATATACTGAGGTAGTTCGTCTTGAAGAGGCGCTTCCTGACCTCGATCTTCTCTATATGACACGTGTACAGAAAGAACGTTTCTTTAACGAAGAAGATTATGTCCGTATGAAGGATTTCTATATTCTCGACAAAGCCAAAATGGAACTCGCACCGCCGGATATGCTGGTGCTTCATCCGCTTCCAAGGGTAAATGAGATCTCTGTCGAAGTAGATGAGGATCCAAGAGCTGCTTATTTCAAGCAGGTACAGTATGGTGTCTATATCCGAATGGCCCTCATTCTGACACTGCTTGATATCCATGTGGATTAGGAGGTAACTGACTATGGTAAAGAATACATTGAATATCGGTAAGATTTCGGAAGGTTTTGTTCTTGATCACATTGAAGCCGGAAAGAGCATGGATATTTACAAATATCTGAAGCTGGATAAGCTGGACTGCTGTGTAGCTATCATCAAGAACGCCAAGAGCAACAAGATGGGTAAGAAGGACATCATCAAAATCGAATGTCCGATCGACATCATCGACCTGGATATCCTCGGATTCATCGATCACAACATTACGATCAATATCATTGAAAATGAAGAAATCGTCGACAAAAAGGCGCTGACGCTTCCGAAAGAGATCAAAAATGTGATCAAATGCAAGAATCCACGCTGTATCACTTCCATCGAACAGGAGCTGGATCATATCTTCGTCCTGACCGATCCGGAAAATGAAGTGTACCGGTGCAAATACTGCGAAGAAAAATATGACAGACAGAAAAGGAGAAAACATTAATTCTGTAAAATAACGTAAGGAAAATAAACAACCTTTAATAGGGAGAGATATTACTCAAAAGAGTGATACCTCTCCCTATACTATTTTGTTGCAATTAGCTTTTTTGTCGGGTTTCATCCCAAGGGAATACTTACGATATTTCTTCTTTTCCGCCTTTGCATCCAGTCCAACTTTTCGCAGTATAGCATGAATTTCTTCTTCTCCAATCAGGTTCCGAATAGATGCCAGCATCTTCAAGTTCTCATAGCCAGAATACCGGTCCAGAAAAGTAGGGTTTTCCAGAAGGAATCCAATGCTATCTGCAAATTCTAATTCTTTTCCCAATTTTGTTTCGAATTTATTTAATTGACAGATTTATTCAAATATTTTTGGGGAATTTTCAGGAGAGAAAAGAAGAAAAGAAAATTGTGTTTTGGGGATATTATGTAGTCAGCACAATTTTATTTTGGAATTTTCATTTTTGAACCTTCTTCCCTCTTTCAAATCTAAATTTCCCTGGTTTTTCCCCTAGCAATCGTATAGCCAACTCCAGACTTTCTTCTATCAGTCCCTTTGATATTGACTTTATCAGAAAATCCATCGGATAACAAATCCAGAGAATTCCCGCTTCCCAGATATTCTTTTAATTCTTCGCCAGTATGCCATGTTTTCACATACATCAAGTTGTTATGAGTTGCTGCATATTCCTTGATTACCTTTTGAATAAAACCACAAATCTCAAACCCATCATCACATATTCCGATATCGTACATTTTACTCCACTCCAGTATCATACTCCTATATTTACTTTATAAAAGAAAAAAGTGACTAACAATAGCCACTTTTCCTCTCCGCTGCATTATACATAACTATGACAAACCATAAATAAAAATTCAGTATAAACAGGCAAGCAAAACGATAAGCCGGGTTATGTCGTTGGACGTTCATCTATCCAGACCTGCTGTCGCCAGCAGGTTCAAGCGACCTACCTAAAACGTGACGGGCCGCCACATCGTTTTGATTCGGTCTTGCTTCGGATGGGGTTTACATGTGCCCCTTCTGTTACCAGACGGGCGGTAGTCTCTTACACTGCCTTTCCACCCTTACCTGTCATATGACAGGCGGTTTATTTCTGTTGCACTTTCCTTGGAGTCACCTCCACCGGACGTTATCCGGCATCCTGCCCTGTGAAGCCCGGACTTTCCTCACCTGCGGCCTTTCGGCACCTGCAGCCGCGAACGTCTGTCTTACTTGCCTCAAACACTCTAACACATTTTTTCTATCTTGTAAAGTCTAAAGTCCCTCGTCAACGATCAGATCCTTTCCGTCGGCCGCTGTCGTCGCGAGCTGGTCACACCGCTCATTCTGGGGATGGCCGTCATGACCTTTCACCCAGATAAACTGAACCTGATGCGGCTTTTTCGCCTCCAGAAGGCGTTTCCAGAGGTCCACATTCTTGACCGGTTCGTTCTTCCCGCGCTTCCATCCTTTGCGGATCCATCCTTCGATCCAGTGCTGGTTGAATGCGTTGACCACATACTGAGAATCCGAATATAATTCGACCTCACATGGCCGGTTCAGGGTCTCCAGTCCGGCGATCACCGCCATCAGCTCCATCCGGTTATTGGTCGTCTTCACATATCCCTGCGACAATTCCTTTACATGGAGCTGCCCTTTGGTATCTACATATTCCAGAACCGTCCCGTATCCCCCCGGTCCGTCCGGATTCCCCCTTGCAGCGCCATCGGTATATATCCTTACTTTCATCTGCTACTCCTTAATATCGTCATGTTCTCCCAGTACGACTTCGGTCGCATAAACGATCTCCGGGAGAATGTATTCCAGACATTCCTTGATGATCTTCGGACTTCCCGGAAGATTCACGATCAACGTATGGTTCCGGATTCCGGCAACTCCCCTGGTCAGCATGGCGCGCTTTCTCGTTCTCTCCATATACAGCCGCATCGCTTCTGCCATGCCCGGTATTTCTTTGTCCAGGATCGACTTCGTCGCCTCCGGTGTCCAGTCTTCATCCCTGCACCCGATTCCTCCGATAGTCAATACCAGATCGGCGATTTCCGCATCAGCGATCCTTGCAAGCACCTTCCGGATCACCTCTTTGTCATTCGGAACCGGCTGAATCAGTTCCGTCCGGAAGCTGACCTGCCCCAGCATCCTTTTGACGATCGGCGCACAATCATCCTCTTTTAATTTCTGGTAAATCAATGTATCTACTGAAACAATTGCTGCTTTCATTTATACTCTCCTCTTTTCTTCTCCTTACGTACAGTCAAAGCCGATACCTGTAAAAAACGGTACCGGCATATTTGATATCTAAAAGTATAACATACCCCAAATCATCTGTGCAACCACATATTCCTGTTAAATGATAATGCAGACCAGCCCTCCATTGCTGTCATTGACAATTTTCTGCATGGTATCCTGAAGTTTCACCTGACTTTCATCGTTGATCATCGCAATCTTTCCGTGCATCCCGTCCATGACCAGCTCTTCGATGGATTTGCCGAAAATATTCGTTCCCCAGACTCCCTCCGGTGACTGGGCAGCTGCTTTGATATAGTTCTTCAAATCCTCTGCCTGCTGCTCGCTCCCCACGATCGGCGCAATTTCCGTCTCGATATTGGCACGTATCATATGAATGGACGGCGCCTCGGAATGAATTTTCACACCGAACTTATTTCCCTGCTTGATGACGACAGGTTCGTCCAGATGAATTTCCTCTTTTCCAGGGCTTACCACACCATATCCTTTTAATTTCACAGAATCCATGGCATCCTTCACACTCTCATACTCTTTTCGAAGTGACGACAGTTCCTTGATCGTTCCGATCAGATCATACTCACTGGTAATCGCGGTTCCGGTAAGTTCACTTAATGTCTCATAATAATACGCGTCATCCACCCGGATCTCCACAGCGACACATCCGGTGTCCATGGAGATCTTTCCAACCTTTGCCTCAGTTATGTAAGGACTTTGCGGGGTCACGACCGCATCCTGCGCATCCCGGATCTCATCGACATGATTAAGGACCTGGCGCACATATTCCAGCATATCCTGCTTGATCTTGTGATCTCGTGGCAGCATTTCCACCCACTTGGGAATGAAAAACTGAATTTCCGAAACCGGAAATGCAAACAGAATCTGTTCCATAATATGATGGATGTCTTCCTCTTTTAGCTGTTCACAGTTCACCGGCATCGCTGTAACCTTATGCGTTTCTTCGATTTCCTTTGCGACTTTCTTCGCCTCTTCGCTATAAGGCTTTCTGGTGTTTACCAGAACGATAAACGGTTTTCCCAGACTCTTTAGTTCTTGAATCGTCTGTTCCTCTGCCGGGCGGTAATTCTCCCTTGGAATATCACCGATGCTCCCGTCGGTCGTGATCACGATTCCTATCGTGGAATGGTCACAGATCACCTTTCTGGTTCCGATTCCCGCCGCCTTGGTAAATGGAATCTCATACTCAAACCACGGCGTTTTCACCTGCCGCTCGTCTCCATTTTCAATATGCCCTGCCGCTCCTTCCACCATGTAACCGACACAATCGATCAGTCGCACCTTCACATCGGTATCCCCTGACAGACGGACCACAGCCGCTTCTTTCGGGACAAATTTCGGTTCGGTCGTCATGATCGTCTTGCCGGATGCAGACTGGGGAAGTTCATCCAACGTTCTTGCTCTCATGTGTTCATCCTTCATTCCCGGAAGTACCAGCACATCCATGAACCGCTTGATAAACGTGGATTTTCCGGTTCTGACCGGTCCCACAACTCCGATATAGATCTCCCCGCCTGTCCTCGTCTCAATGTCCTTGTATAAGTCAAATGTATTCATATGGTATCCTCCTTTGCCGGCTGATACCAGTGTATGCCCTGCTTTCTGAGATTATGCTGTACATGAGCACAAAAGAGCAATCCATTTTATAGGCAAAAACTCATCTTCGTCGCATAAGAAATATCCGGATTCGATACAATACCATTTTTGCATATATACCGGTACGCACGGTTTCTGTTGTTTCTCTTCACTTCGATATTGGTCATCTGCTTTCTATCCATAACGCACCCCTTACAACTTTATCAGCATACCAGCAAATACACCGCACTATAATAAAATATTAACAGGATCAGACTGTATTTTCTCTCTTTTCTTTTCGTAAATGTCCTCCAGGCCAAAATATAATCGGAAATCATAAAACATACTCCACCAATAGCCCCCGGTATTGCACTTAATGAAAATCCACTTTTAATCAGCCCGGACAAAGCCATAGCTGCTGTTCCACAGAGAAATGCAGGATATATGGCCGCGCCGGTGAGATAAACTGCATCGGGAACCATTTTCTTCCGGTTCATCTTCTTTGCTTCAGGTAGATACTTTCCAAGTCCAACAAAAAATATCAAATATCCTGTTGCAAAAAGAATAAGCGTATACCATTCCATCCCATAACGGCATGCATATCCTGCAATGAATAAAAGGTGAGCTAATGCAAACACAGCCACGCCTGCCAAAAGGACCAGCTCAAGCAGCACGTCTGCCACCATGCAAAGAACTGCTCCCCCGACCATCAGCCGGCCAGACATACTGTTATTTGCACGCACTCCTGCAAAGGCCGCCAGGACCGGCATCAGAGTGGCAAGCGCTTTGAATACCAGCACCCCATTGCCGATTTTTCCTTTCAGGCCTCCATATATTGATCCAAAAAACACCATTCCCAATATTGTCAAAATCAAAAATGTCTGATTCATTACACCCTCTTTTTCTCCGGATTCTTAAACAGCCGGATATAGCCTTCTCTGATCCACTCCACAAACCGTGTGAGATAGCGCAGCACCGGTTCTGTCGCAATGGAGAAGACTACAAACAGCATGATACATTTCGTAGACATTCCCGTGATTGCGAATAAATCAGGAAGGAAAATGCTGCAGCCGAGCATTCCGACGACACATCCTATCCAGATCACCCTTCTGAAAAGATTCATCGGCTGACAGATCCGGTAAAGAATCATAAATCCGACAATTGCCAGCAGCATCGTCGCTGCTGTAGAAATATCCGATGCAGGAACATCGAATGTCTGCCCGAACACGACCAGTGCACCGACCGCGATCACATCCGTAAGTCCGGCAGGAAGCGCCTTCAGAACCACATTCGTCAGGAAATGTCCCCGTATGATATCCTTGTTCGGCTGAAGTGCCAGGAAAAATGCAGGGATACCAATGGTGTACATCGTGATCAGCGAAACCTGTGACGGTTCCAGCGGATACGTAATCATGAAAGCCAGAGAGAACAGCGATAAGAGGAAAGAAAAAATATTCTTCACCAGAAACAGACTGGCCGATCTCTGAATATTATTGACGACTCTACGCCCTTCCAGTACAACTTCCGGCATTTTGGAAAAATCAGATTCCAGAAGAACAACCTGGGAAGCCTGTGCCGCCGCATCACTTCCGGAAGCCATCGCAACTGAACAGTCCGCATCTTTCAGTGCCAGTACGTCATTGACACCGTCCCCGGTCATCGCGACCGTACGTCCCTGACGTTTCAACGCATGCACAAGCTGGCGTTTCTGTTCCGGCACAACTCTTCCGAATACGGTATAATTCCGGGCAGCTTCTTCCAGTTCTTCCTCAGTCTTTAGTTCCCGTGCATCAATATAGCGCTCTGCGTTCCGAATTCCTGCCTGCTTTGCTGTCTCAGAGACGGTCAGTGGATTATCACCGGAAATCACTTTGATCTCAACACCCTGCTGTTCAAAAAATGCAAACGTTGAAGGCGCCTCTTTGCGGACTTTATTCAGAAGCAGAATATATCCCAGCGGATTTGCCTCTCCGGTCAACGCTTTTCCATCCGGAATTCCATCATATTTTGCAAAAACAAGAACCCGGTAGCCTTTTTCTGCAAATTGATTAATCTTATCCTGATGTTCTGAAAACATCTTTCTCAGAACGAATTCAGGTGCTCCGAGCACATAGGCATCTTCTCCGTAAATGACACCACTATACTTCACAGTGGAAGAAAACGGGATGACTTTGTCCGGTTTCTTCCCGGAATTCTCTTTAAAGAATTCTTTCAGAGCAGCCATGGTGGCGTTGTCTGCCTCCATCTCTTTCACAAAATCCCCGATCATCTCTTCAAGCGGCGGCATAGTTTCTTCCTCATACCCCTTCGCTCTCACGACCTTATTCACACACATGCTGTTTTCCGTGATTGTTCCGGTCTTATCCACACAAAGCACATCGACCCTGGCAAGAGTCTCGATACTCTTCATATCATGAAGCAGTACTCGTTTCTTTGCAAGCCGCATGGCACTCACAACCATTGCCACACTTGCAAGAAGATACAGACCTTCCGGAATCATTCCAATCACGGCTGCAACCATCGATACAATGCTTTCCCGGAAACTCTCCCCGTTAAAGAAGAAGCCCTGAACAAAAAGCACGATCCCGATCGGGATCAGAGCGATTCCCACAACTTTAACCAGCCGGTCGAGAGAACGCATCATCTCAGACTGTTCCCCTTCCGGCATGGCTCCGGCTTCCAGAGTCAGCCTGGAAATATAAGAATCTTCTCCCACACTGGTCAGTCTGGCATGGCATTTTCCGGATACAATGAAACTTCCTGAAAGCAGCGTGTCTCCCCGACGCTTGGTAATCTCGTCCGATTCTCCGGTAAGAAGGGATTCATTGACCCTGACTTCTCCCTCTTCCACCACTGCGTCCGCACAGATCTGGTTGCCCGCGCCGAAAATGACGATGTCATCGATTACAAGATCAATCGCATCAATTTTCCGCACATTTCCGTCCCGTACCACCTCCGCATGCGGAGCATTTAGCATGTTCAGCTTTTCAAGGACCCTTTTTGCACGGATCTCCTGAATGATTCCGATCATTGTATTTGCGATAATGACCGGAAGAAATGTCAGATTACGGAACGATCCGACAATACAAAGAAGGATCGCCAACACCAGAAAAATCAAGTTAAAATACGTAAATACATTTTTATGAATAATCTCTTTTGTCGTCAATGCTGGCGGCGCCACTTCCTCGTTCGTCCATCCATTTTCCACACGTGTTCTTACCTGTTCCTCTGTAAGTCCCGCTCTATAATCCGGTTTGACTCTCACGATCTCCCCGCGTACTCTCTCATCCTCTTCCCTGCTTCTGTCTTTCGTAAACATACGCCTCCTATAGTATCGTTTTTTCTATTCTTCCCATGGAAGTGCCGGATGTTCGATTCTTCCATCACGCAGCATCAGTTCCCGTACCGCTTCTTCTGCTTTCTTTCCCTCAAACAAGATGCGGTTCACTTCCTCTACAATCGGCATGGAGACCTCATATTTCTCTGCAAGTTTCTTCGCTGCCTTCGCAGAATAAACGCCTTCTACAACCATCTGCACTTCATCCATCGCTTCCTGCATGGTCTTGCCCTGCCCGATCAGATAGCCAGCCTTTCGATTGCGACTGTGTACACTGGCGCAGGTCACGATCAAATCTCCGATTCCGGTCAGACCGGTAAATGATTCAATCTTACCGCCCATTTTCACTCCAAGCCGTGAGATCTCTGCGATTCCACGCGTGATCAGGGCTGCTTTTGTATTATCGCCATAGCCGAGACCGTCCGCAATTCCGGCTGCCAGAGCGATGACATTTTTCAGCGAACCGCCCAGCTCAATGCCCAGAATGTCCGGGCTGGTATAAACTCGGAACACTTCGCTCATGAAAATGCTCTGCAGATATTCGGCAGTCTCTCTTTTCTTTGCGCCCACAACTACCGTCGTCGGAAGTTTGCGTCCAACTTCTTCTGCATGACTCGGGCCTGAAAGTACCGCTACATTTGCCTGTGGTATTTCTTCTTCAATCTGCTCACTTAAGGTCATAAGTGTGCTCTCTTCGATTCCTTTCGCTACATTAACAAGAATCTGTCCTTCCTTCACAAATGGTTTCATAGAACGCGCTGTACTTCTGGTAAACGGTGACGGCACCGCCAGCACGACTACATCTTTCTCCAGAATTCCATCCTGAATGTCATTGGTAAACACGATATGATCCGGAATCACAACTCCCGGAAGTTTGGATGTATGTTCTCTTTTTTCGGACAACATCTCAACCTCATTTTTGTCGATCGACCAGACCGTCACATCATGTCCATTATTTGAAAGTAAAATTGCCAGAGCAGTTCCCCAGCTTCCTGCACCCATAATTCCAATCTTCTTCATTGTCATTCTCCTAATCTTTTTCTATGCTTCTTTCTTCTTCAGGCCGATTTTATTCTCTGTTCCTTCCCGAAGTCTCTTAATATTCGCTCTGTGCTGGAAGAAAGCTGATAGTGTAAACAACAGCCCTACCCCATACATTTCAAAAAGATAGTTCTGCGCCATTCCAAACTCCCCCATCTGTCCACAGATCACAAGTCCTGCCAGAAACAGTACCGTAACTACAAGTGACCCTAAAGAAACATATCTTGTAACCGCTACGATCACCACAAAAACCACAAGACATACCGCAGCCATTCTAAGATCCGTCGCAAGGATCATACCAGCCGTAGCCGCAATTCCCTTTCCTCCCTTAAATCCGAGATAAAACGGATAGTTGTGCCCAAGTACTGCTCCGAATCCGGCATACAGTGAAAGGAGCGGCAGGATTTCCGGACACCGGCTTGCGAAGATTCCCCGGACTACCAGCACAGCGATCACACATTTAAAACAATCCCCCAAAAGAGTGATCGCGCCTGCCTTAACACCCATTGTTCTGAGTGCATTGGTGGAACCCGCATTTCCGCTTCCATGCTTGCGGATATCCATTCCATGCATTCTCCCGTAAATATATCCAGTCTGAAACAATCCAAACACATATCCTATTCCCAAACAAATAAGCCGTTCCATCCTACTGATCCTTCTCCTTTCTCTCACGTATAAAGAATTTCAGCGAAGTTCCCTTGAAGCCGAAGGCCTCGCGAATTCTGTTTTCTAGATAACGTGTATACGAAAAATGCATCAGTTCTTTATCATTTACAAAGATGACAAATGTCGGCGGCTTTACAGCGACCTGGGTAATGTAATACAGTTTCAGTCGTTTTCCTTTATCTGACGGGGGCTGCTGAAGCGCAACGGCCTCAGTCATGATCTCATTCAGAACACCGGTTGCAATACGGAGTGTCTGATTTTCGATGACCATGTCTATCATATCAAACAGTTTCGGAAGTCTCTGTCCCGTTTTGGCTGAGACATACATGATTTCTGCATAAGGCATGAAGGAGAGAACCATACGGATCTTCTGCTCATATTCCTTCACGGTCTTGTCATTTTTCTCAATGGCATCCCATTTATTTACTACAATGATAACCCCCTTACCACGGTCATGTGCGATTCCTGCAATCTTTGCATCCTGTTCAGTCACACCTTCCACCGCATCGATCACAATGAGGACCACATCCGCCCTCTCTACCGCAGTCACAGTACGAATGATACTGTAGCGCTCCAGCTCTTCCTTGATCTTATTCTTTCTGCGAAGTCCGGCGGTGTCGATAAAAACATATTCTCTTCCGTTATGCACAATATCCGTATCGATGGCATCTCGCGTCGTTCCTGCAATATCCGATACGATCACCCGGTCTTCCCCGATCAGCTTATTGATAATGGAAGATTTCCCAACGTTCGGCTTTCCTACGATCGCGATTCTCGGACGCTCGTCCTCCTCTTCCATCCCGCTTCTTTCCGGGAAATGCTCCAGTACCTTGTCCAGCATATCCCCGATTCCGATCCGCTCTGCCGCTGAAATCGGCATTGGATCACCGATGCCCAGATTATAGAATTCATAAACATCCGGCATCATTTTCTGGAAATTATCTACTTTATTCACAACGAGGATCACCGGCTTGTGCGACCGTCTGAGCATGTCTGCCACCTTCGAATCCGCATCTACCAATCCCTGCTTCACATCAGTCATGAACAGGATCACGTCTGCCGTGTCGATCGCAATCTGCGCCTGTTCCCGCATCTGGGCAAGGATCACATCCCTGCTCTCCGGTTCAATACCTCCCGTATCAATCAGTGTAAAATCTTTATCCAGCCAGTTTACCTCGGCGTAAATACGATCCCGGGTCACCCCCGGCGTATCTTTCACAATTGCTATCTTCTCTCCTGCCAATGCGTTGAACAGCGTTGATTTTCCCACATTCGGACGCCCCACAATGGCAACTACAGGTTTACTCATAATCTTGCCCCTTTCGTTTGCTGTAATACTGCTTCTATAAAATCCTGACCGCTTGATTTTACAATATCTATCGGAACTTGTAAAGCATCCGATAATTCCGTCACGGTCACATCATCCAGAAATACTTCCTCTCCGCTCCGCAACATACTGCACGGGAGAAGAAGCGCATCTCCCAGATCCTGCCCCTTAAGCTGTGCGATCAGATCCTGTCCGGTGATCAGTCCTGCAACGGTGATCCGCTCCCCGAAGAAATCATTGCGGATCTCAAACAGATTCACATTCAGATTCGGGTACTTCGCCTTCAGCCGTTCCAGCATCTCCTTCAGATACGGATAGGCCAGTTTGCCCGTCGCCATGGACAGATGGATCTCTCTTCCATCACCTGCAAGCGGCTCATATGCTTCCTCAAATTCATTCAGAAGAAGGCGCAGCATACCTACCCCGTTCTCCAGCTGTAAATATCCGTCATACCGCTCCTCTTCCGGTAGTTCCTCCTCCGCCAGCAAATACCATTCGTCTCCGGCATGGATAAAATGTATTCCGTATTCTTCATAAATCTTTTTCTGCCACTTGTGAATGATGCCAAGTACTTCCTTTGCATCTTCTTTTGTAAACGGCTCCAGCGGATAGAGCCCGTCACGGAACTTCGTAAGTCCCACCGGAACAACCGATACGCTCTGAAGATTCGGAAGCCATTTCGTCATATCCCGGATACTTCTCTCCAGCTCTTCTCCGTCGTTGATCCCTTTACACAATACGATCTGCCCGTTCATCGTGATCCCGCCGTCGTATAAAATCTGAATCTTCTTCAGCGCATCTCCCGCAAAGCGGTTATGCAGCATCTTGCAGCGAAGCTCTGGATTCGTTGTATGAATCGAAACATTGATCGGTTCCAGATGATAATCCACGATACGCTGTATATCATGATCGCTCATATTTGTCAACGTAATATAATTTCCCTGGAGGAAAGAAAGTCTGGAATCATCATCTTTAAAATACAGGGTGTCCCGCATCCCCTTCGGCATCTGGTCGATAAAACAGAACATGCACTTGTTCCTGCAGGAACGGTACTCATCCATCAGACCCTGTTCAAACTCGATTCCCAGATCTTCATCATAATCTTTTTCAATCTCAAGCTCCCATTCCTCTCCATTTTCCTTCTGGATCAGAATAAGAAGTTCTTCATCGTTCGTATAATAGTGATAATCAAATACATCTTCTATGATACTTCCGTTAATCTGAAGCAGCCTGTCTCCCGGTTCGATCCCCATTTCCCAGGCAATGCTTCCTTCTTCTACACTCTTTATAATATGCTCATGCTTCATAAAATTAAAAGCTCCCCATTTTCTATTCTTTCTTATCATACTAGATTTCCGCGAAAATTGCAATTTTTTACAGCTCTTTCTTGCCATAGTTCTAAAATAATGGTATAAATGAGTAGGAGAAATGAGCGACATTCGAATACAGGAGGCACATATGACAAATATAGAATTTATGGAAAAAGCGCTGCCGATCGCACCGCTTAAGATTATCGCTTTAAAGAGCTGCGAGCCGCTCGCAAAGAAGGTAGACAATTATATTGTCTCTTTTCGTAAGGAATCTCTTCATGATTTTCTGGATCCTGCGATTTTTTCTTCTTACGAAGCTGACACGTATCTGACAGAACACAACTGTCCGCGTTTTGGTACTGGGGAAGCCAAAGCCGTCATCGGAGAAAGTGTCCGCGGAAAAGACTTATTCATTATGGTCGATGTCTGCAACTACAGCCTTACTTATACCGTGAACGGACATCTGAACCATATGTCACCGGATGATCATTTCCAGGATTTGAAGCGTGTGATCGCCGCATGTACCGGTAAAGCACACCGCATCAACGTGATCATGCCGTTTCTCTATGAGAGCAGGCAGCACAAGCGTACCAAGAGAGAATCCCTTGACTGTGCCATGGCACTGGATGAGCTGGTTCAGATGGGCGTTTCCAACATCATCACCTTCGATGCACATGACCCGAGAGTCCAGAACGCAATCGCATTGAAGGGATTCGACAACTTCTCACCTGCTTACCAGTTTATGAAAGCACTTCTTAAGGCTGTACCTGACCTTGCTGTCGACAAGGAGCATCTGATGATCATCAGCCCGGACGAGGGTGCAATGGGCAGAGCCGTATACTTTTCCAATGTACTCGGTGTAGATATGGGAATGTTCTACAAACGACGCGATTATTCAACCGTTGTAAATGGGAAAAACCCAATTGTAGCGCATGAGTTTCTCGGGGATGATGTTCATGGAAGAACGGTCATCATCGTCGATGATATGATCTCATCCGGAGAAAGTATGTTGGATGTAACCAAGCAGCTCAAAGACCGCGGCGCCGCACGTGTATATGTTTGCACCACCTTCGGTCTTTTCACGGAAGGTCTCGGAAAATTCGACAAATACTACGAAAAAGGCTATATGGATGGATTGATCACGACCAACCTGACGTATCTTCCGCCTGAACTTAACTCAAAGCCGTACTTTATCAAAGCAGACATGAGCAAGTTCCTCGCACTGATCATCGATTCTCTGAATCATGACATCCCGATCAGCTCCGTTCTGAACCCGACCGACAAGATTCACGATCTTCTTGAGGGGCGCATGGCGAACCAGAAATAAATTCACGATTTTAAAAAGAGTTCCTTTCGGAACTCTTTTTTTATACCTGACGGTCTCCCGCGAAAAATTCTATGCTCGTCGGATATGCATAAGCATCTCCGATCTCGTGAAGCAGCACGACCTTCAATTTATTTCCCATTGTTTTCTTATCCAGCTTCATTGCCTCGATCAATTCCGGAAGCGGAAGATGCGCTTCTGTCGGAAGTCCATAAGCCTTCAGGACATTCTTGATTCTCTCGGCCTCCCCCGTTTTCGTAAGCCCCTTCTCCTCCGCGATCTTGGTGATCTGATACATTCCGATAGCAACCGCTTCTCCGTGGCTTTCTCTCTCATAGTGATAATACTGCTCAATCGTATGTGCCAGCGTATGCCCGAAATTCAGAAGAATCCGTTCTCCCATGTCAAATTCGTCTTCTTCCACGACCACTCTTTTAATGTTTACACAAGTCGCGATCACGTCGGTTAAATGCGCCTTCAGATTCTCGAAAGAGCCGTACTCTTCTAGTTTTGCAAATAATTCTGCGTCCTTGATGCATCCGTATTTAATGACCTCTCCCATTCCATCGGTTACATAGCGTTCCGGAAGAGTGTCCAGTACATCCGGATCGATCAGAACCATTTTCGGCTGGTAAAATGCGCCAACCAGGTTCTTTCCCTCCGGAAGATCAACTGCCACTTTTCCTCCTACAGACGAATCCACCTGTGCCAATATGGAAGTCGGGATCTGGACAAATTGAATTCCTCTTAAGAAAGTGGCTGCCACAAATCCTGCCAGATCACCGGTCACCCCACCGCCGAGTGCCACAATCAGATCCGTTCTGGTAATCTTCGCCTTCAGAAGTGAACTGTATACCCTCGGAAGGGTCTGAAAACTTTTAGACGGTTCGCCATGAGGAATGATTGTTTCATAGCATTCAAAACTTCCTGAGAGTTCTTTCTTAATTGCCTCTCCATAATAAGCGTACACACTGTCATCCGAGATGATCATCACTTTTCTGCCATGATATACTTCTTTGATCCGTTCGGCAGCCTGACCCATAATTCCCCTTTCTATATATATCGGATAACTATGTTCTTTTAAATCAACGACCATTTTGATACCTGGTTCACTCATGTTCTATCCTCCTGTCAATTACATTTTCTTACCTACAACTTCTGCAATCTGACGGATCTCTTTCAACAGGGTATCATATTTCGCCGGTTTCAAAGACTGTCCTCCATCGCAGAGCGCACACTCCGGATTGTTGTGTACTTCGATCATAAGACCATCTGCCCCTGCTGCAACCGCTGCTTTGGACATCGGTTCTACCAGCCACCATTTTCCGCCTGCGTGGCTCGGATCCACGATGATCGGAAGATGACTCAAACGTCTGATTACCGGAATTGCCTGTAAATCCAGTGTGTTTCTGGTGTAGCTTTCGAATGTACGTACACCTCTTTCGCACAGGATTACGTTCGGGTTGCCGGATGACATAATGTATTCTGCCGACATGATCCACTCTTCATATGTTGCATTCAGCCCTCTCTTCAGAAGAATCGGTTTCTTTGTTTTACCAAGCTGTTTCAAGAGATCAAAATTCTGCATATTTCTTGCACCAATCTGGATCAAATCAACTTTTTCATCAAATAAATCCAGATACTCTGCAGACATCAGTTCCGTTACGATTGGAAGACCGGTTACTTCTCTTGCTTTGCAAAGGATATCCAGCCCCGCAAGTCCCATTCCCTGGAAAGAATATGGACTGGTTCTCGGTTTGAACGCCCCACCGCGGAGCATATTTGCACCGGATTCTTTAGCCGCCTTAGCGATCTCGATCACCTGTTCTTCACTTTCTACAGAGCAGGGTCCGGCGATCAGCGCCATATGGCCTCCGCCGACCTTAACACCTGCAACATCAACGATCGTATCTTCCGGATGAAATGCTCTGTTCGCCAGTTTATACGGTTCCTGCACATGCATAACTTTTTCTACACTTTTATCCACTTCAAAAAGCCGCGGGTCAACGCGGACCGTATCGCCGATACATCCGATAATGGTAAGCTCTTCACCACGGACTGTATGCGTCTCGAGCCCTCTCGCGCGCACCATGTTTTCTACTCGCAAAATATTTTCTTCTGTTGTTCTTGGTTTTAATACAATAATCATAGTCTTTTTCCTTTCTGTCTCTTAAGATTTTGAAAAACATGCTCCCACCGGGAAGCGTACTTTTGCAGAAACGAAGTTTCCTATTGAGTCAATGGTAATAAAAAACTCCCGTCTTCTGCACATACAGAGGACGAGAGTAATCATACTTCGTGGTTCCACCTCACTTCACAGTTACTTCACAGCAACTGCCTCGACAGGTACGCCTTTATTCCGGTTATACCCTTGCAGATAACGGCTGCTTCCGGAGATGCCTACTAATACTGTTACAGTAATTCAGCACTCTACTCCAAGAGGAATTCAATATAACTCGTTGTATCCTTATCGCACCTGCCAAGGACTCTCTGTGACACTTCATTATACCTACTACTTCTTTTCATCGTATTTCGATAGTAGAATATTCAATTTTATCAGCATATAAACCATAATACACAATTCAAACCGATTTGTCAATTAACGTTTAAAATATTTTTCCTTGATGATGTCAACCGGCATCTCACACCCGGTCCAGAGTTCAAAAGAAGCCGCGCCCTGATAAAGGAGCATATTCAGACCGTTTGCTGTCTGACATCCGACCGCTTTCGCCTTCTTAAGAAGAAGGGTTTCCTCCGGATTATAAATCACATCAAAGACAAACAGATCTTTCCGGAATACACTGTCGTCAGTTATAATGCAGCGGTCTGTACGCGGTGCCATTCCGATGGAAGTTCCGTTTACAAGGATGACACTCTCTGCGATCTCTCTCTTCAGAACTTCCGGATCTGAGAAATCATAAAGATTTAGCTTACATTCCGTCTGCCCTCTCAATTTTTCCATAATACCTTCTGCACGTGTAAAGAAATCATCTCGGATATTGAATACGGAAATCTCAGCCACTCCGTCCAGTGCCGCCTGAATCATGATTGCGGCCGCAGCTCCTCCTGCTCCGAGAAGTGTCATCTTCTTCCCGATAATATCCATGTCTTCTTCCTTAACTGATCGCATAAATCCGATTCCATCCGTTGTATATCCGGTCAACACGCCGTCATCATTTACCACTGTATTCACTGCCCCACCGATTTCTGAAGCAGGTGAAAGCTTATCAACCAGACTACACATCAGATTCTTATCCGGCATTGTAAGGTTAAAGCCCCTGACTCCCATGACTTTAAGACCTTCCACAGCAGTCTTCAAATGATCTGTCCCGACATCAAATGCCAAGTATGCATAGTCCAGCCCCAGTTGGCGGAATGCTTCGTTGTGCATCATTGGCGAAATACTGTGAGCCACAGGACTTCCAAGGAGGCCGGTAAGGACAGTATGCCCTGTTATTTCATATGCCATTTCTTTGTACCTCTCGTTCTATAGTTTCACACTGTAAAGCGTTACTATGCTATATGATACCACATTTTTAGAAAACTGCAAACACCTTTTATTCACTTTTTTGGAAGAATCCATATTTTCCGCCATTTTCCATCTGGATTCCTTTCGCCTCTGCCATCTCACTGATGGTAACAAGCTGATATCCGGCTTCCTGAAGCTTCGGAATCAATGCAATGGCCGCATCAATGGACTGTGTATGAATATCATGCATCAGAATGACAGCTCCGTCCTGGACATTATTCATAACTGCGTCGATCGTGGACTGCGTATTCCTCGTCTTCCAGTCCAGAGTATCTATAGACCACAGAATCATAGGCAAGCCTGCGTTCTGTTTAACCGTATCATTAATCGCACCGTAAGGAGGACGCATGACCGTCGCTTTCTGTCCACAAGCTTCGACGAGCTGATTGTTCGTGTCACTCATCTGTTTCTGGATTCCATTTGCATCCAGCTTCGTCAGATTTGTATGATCATAGGAGTGATTGCCCAGTTCACAGCCGATCTCTGCCATTTTCTTCACAGTATCCGGATTCTTGCTCACCTGAGTTCCCAGCATGAAAAATGTCGCTCTTGCATCATATTCCGCCAGAACATCCAGCAGCTCAGCAGTTCTTGGCCCCGGTCCGTCATCAAATGTGAGTGCAACCATCGGTGCGTTCGGATCTACGCCGCCTTCCTCAGATTCCAGAACTCCGTCTTCGGAAAAGACGCATTTTCTCACACCGATTTTTTGTTCTCCGGTCAGCATCTTACCTTCCTGATCAAAATAATACTTATTATCATCCAGTGTCAGCCATCCGACCGTCATCATTCCCGTATCGTCAAAATAGTATTTTGCGCCGTCTTCTTCATACCAGCCGGTCTGCATGACACCCTTTTTATCGAAATAATAACGGGCCGAAGCAATTTCCTGCCATCCAATTACTTTCTTGCCGTCCTCTCCAAAATAATAGGTCCTGCCATGATAAGTGATAAAATCATTTGCAACATATGTACCGTCCCAGCGTTTGAATCGACTGTCATCCCATTCTCCGTATTGGTTCTTAACTTCAAAGACACCATCCTCAACATCAACCTTCACTTTACCAAACCACTCTGCATAAAGCGGCGTGGTGATCTCACTGGTAAGTTCTGCCTTGATTGGAAACTTTCCTTCCGTACTTCCGTCTCCATCGCACTCCAGCGTGAAGCCGATACCACGGTTCAACTCATCCACAAGATCCTGGATCGTATACCCCGTATCTTCATCCAGGACCGTCTCCACATCTCCGTCGCAGCTGGCTTTTGCTGTAAGAAGCGGCCTTTCCTCTCCCTGCACAACAGAAATGTCATCCACCTTCAGCGTAATCGGTATTTCCTGCTGTCCTCCTGCGACAGCTCCATGGCTGAGCAGTAATGCCGATACCAGGCATACCATCAGTACTCCCAGAATACTGATTGTGGAAACTTTGCCGTGTTTCTTTTTATTTCTACGTTTTATGGCTGCTCTTGCTCTTGCACGCGCCCTTCTCATGTCTTTCTTCTTCATTCGTATTACCCCACAATATCTATGTTTTTTCTTGTTTTCATCTACATTATAAGGCATAGTAACTTCGTATACAATGGAAGATTTTCTTAAGATATATTAAAAATCAGAGTAGAATTTGTAATATTTGTAATATATGCCCGAACTCTTCTTTCACACGAAAAGAGCTGCGCATATCCTGCGCAGCCCACTGTTATTCTTATCGTTTCTCTATTCAATCACTCTGACTTTGAGTACTCCTTCGATTGCTTCCAGTCCATCCACAACCTCAGCACCGACTTCAGAATCCACATCCATCATAGTGTATGCATATGCACCGCTATTCTTGTTCGTCATGTCATCGATATTGACATTGTCTTTTGCAAGCAATGCGGTAAACTGACCGATCATGTTCGGAATATTTCTGTGCATGATCGTAATACGGGTCTTGTCTTTCACGCCCATATCACAGGACGGATAATTGACAGAATTTTTGATATTTCCATTTTCAAGGAAATCTCTCAGTTCCTGAACAGCCATCTTCGCACAGTTGTCTTCAGATTCCTCTGTAGAAGCGCCCAGATGTGGGATAACGATCGCATTCTTCACGCCTGCGATCTCCGGTGTTGGAAAATCGGTCACATAACGCTTTACTTTGCCACTGATCAGAGCATCTACCATCGCTTCACTGTTCACAAGAACATCTCTTGCGAAATTCAGCACAACAACACCATCTTTCATTAAATCGATCGCATTCTTATCAATCATGCCTTTGGTATCCGGAAGTGCCGGTACATGAATCGTGATATAATCACATTCTTTATAAAGTTCATCTACGCTTTTGGCATGATGAATGCTTCTGGAAAGTCTCCATGCGGAATCTACAGAAACATACGGATCATATCCGTAAACATCCATTCCGAGATTAGTTGCCGCATTTGCAACAAGAACACCGATTGCGCCAAGTCCGATTACTCCGAGCTTCTTGCCCTCGATCTCACATCCCGCAAAAGCTTTCTTAGCTTTTTCGGCGTCTTTTGCGATATTTCCATCTTCTTCATTCTCCTGAACCCAGTTAATACCTCCGATGATATCACGGGATGCAAGAAGAAGACCTGCAATCACAAGTTCCTTTACCCCGTTCGCATTTGCTCCAGGTGTATTAAATACGACGATTCCCTGTTCTGCACATTTTTCCAACGGGATATTATTTACGCCGGCTCCTGCACGGCCGATTGCCTTCAGGCTTTTGTCAAATTCCATTTCATGCATTGCCGCACTTCTTACCAGAATGGCGTCTGCTCCCTTTGCATCGCTTGCCGGTGCATATTCATCTGTGAATTTATCAAGACCTACATTTGAGATTGGATTTAAGCAATAATATTTATACATAACTACAGATTCTCCTTCTCAAATTTTTTCATAAATGCAACCAGTGCTTCTACGCCTTCGTACGGCATTGCGTTGTAGATACTTGCACGCATACCGCCGACTGTACGATGACCTTTCAAGTTCTCAAGGCCTGCTTCTTTTGCTTCTCTTACGAATTTGGCATCCAGTTCATCACTACCTGTTACGAACGGTACGTTCATAAGAGACCGATCCTTCTTCTCAACGGTGCCCTTGAATAGCTTACTCTGATCCAGATAATTATAGAGAAGTTTCGCTTTCTTCTCATTGCGCTCTTTCATCACTTCAAGACCGCCCATCTTCTTGAGCCATTTGAACACTTTTCCGCAAATGTAAATGCCATATGCCGGAGGTGTGTTGTAAAGTGATTTCGCATCTGCATGTGTTTTATACTGCAGCATGGTCGGAGTTCCCGGAAGAACATCCTCTGTAATCAGATCTTCTCTGATGATCACAATTACGGTACCTGCCGGTCCGATATTTTTCTGAACGCCACCGTAAATGATGCCGTATTTTGTCACATCAACCGGCTCAGAAAGGAAACAGGAAGATACATCAGCTACCAGAAGTTTTCCCTTGGTGTTCGGAAGTTCTTTGTATTTTGTTCCGTAAATTGTGTTATTCTCACAGATATAAACATAATCTGCATCGTCGTCAATCGGAAGATCAGAGCAATCCGGAATATAGCTGAATGTCTTATCTGCAGAAGATGCGATACGGTTTACCTTTCCGTATTTCTCAGCTTCAGCGGCAGCCTTTTTCGCCCACTGACCTGTGATAATGTAATCAGCAACCTTATTCTTCATCAGGTTCATCGGAATCATTGCAAACTGCTGGCTTGCTCCGCCCTGTAAGAATAATACTTTATAGTTGTCCGGAATATTCATAAGATCACGAAGATCCTGTTCCGCTTCTGTGATAATTTTCTCAAAAGCTTTGGAACGATGACTCATCTCCATAACGGACATCCCTGTTCCCTGGTAATCCAGCATTTCCTCTGCTGCTTCTTTGAGCACTTCTTCCGGCAGCACTGCCGGTCCTGCTGAAAAGTTGTAAACTCTTTTCATAGTCTTTTCCTCCATTCCTGCTTTAAAATTATTGTTCTTGTTTTTCTGCCTGCAGGTCTCCTTCATCAAACGCCTCGCTGATTGCAGCTCCAGGTGCCACCATCGGCCATACCTTATCATCACAATCAATCTGGCAATCTATTACGAACGGACCGTCACACGCAAGCGCCGACTGAAAAGCGGCTTCAAAGTCCTTCTTCGTCGTTGCGCGAATTGCCTTCGCTCCCATAGCTTCTGAAAGTTTTACAAAATCCACTGCATCATTCAGTACCGTCGCTGAATAACGCTGACCATAAAACAGATTCTGCCACTGACGCACCATTCCGAGTACGTGATTATTGATTACCACCTGGATGATCGGAATCTGATATCTGGCAGCTGTGGCGATCTCATTCATATTCATACGGAAGCAGCCGTCTCCCGCAATATTAACAACCGTTTTCTCGGGGCATCCCATCTTGGCACCAATGGATGCACCAAGTCCATATCCCATGGTTCCAAGTCCTCCGGAAGTCAGCAGGGTTCTCGGCTTGGTATATTTATAATACTGTGCCGCCCACATCTGATGCTGTCCGACCTCTGTGACGATCAGTGCCTCCCCTTTTGTCTGTCTGTAGATCTCTTCGACAACAAAAGGTCCCGTCAGAATATCCGGATGATAAGTCAGTGGATATTTCTGTTTGTACTCCTGAATCTTCCGAATCCATTCATCATGATTCTGCTTCGGAAGTCTCTCATTGATCAAGGTAAGTACTTCCTTGATATCGCCTACGACACCACAATCAATCATAACATTTTTGTTCATCTCGGCTACATCGATATCGATCTGAAGGATCTTAGCCTTTTCCGCAAATCTTTTTGCATTTCCTGTAACACGATCTGAGAATCTCGCACCGATTACGATCAGAAGATCACATCCGCTGACACCAAAATTCGAAGTTTTGGTTCCATGCATACCAAGCATTCCTGTATACAGTTCATCTGTACCCGGAAATGCTCCTTTTCCCATCAGAGTATCACATACCGGCGCCTGAACTTTCTCTACAAACGCTCTTAATTCCTCACTTGCATCAGAGAGGATCGCCCCGCCTCCGACGAAAATATAAGGCTTTTGAGCTTCACGAATCATCTGTAACGCTTGTTCTACATCTTCCATACAAATATCTTTTTTGTACTTCTTCACCGGCTCGATCTTCATCGGTTCATACTCTGCCATGTTTGCGGTAACATCCTTCGGGATATCGATCAGAACCGGCCCCGGTCTTCCTGACTGTGCGATGGCAAATGCTTTTCTGATCGTCTTTGCAAGCTCATTGACATCTTTCACGATAAAATTATATTTTGTGATCGGCATGGTGATTCCAGTGATATCAATTTCCTGGAAACTGTCTTTTCCAAGAAGCGGCACCCCGACATTACATGTGATAGCCACGATTGGAATCGAATCCATAAATGCTGTTGCGATTCCGGTTACCAGATTGGTGGCTCCCGGACCGCTTGTTGCAAAACATACACCGACTTTTCCGGTGGCGCGGGCATAACCGTCTGCTGCATGAGACGCGCCCTGCTCGTGAGAAGTCAGAATGTGCTTAATTTCATTACTATGCTTATATAATTCGTCATATACATTCAAAATTGCCCCGCCCGGATATCCGAAAACGGTATCAACGCCTTGTTCTTTTAAACATTCTATCAATATTTCAGAACCATTTAACCGCATGTTGTGCATTCCCCTTTGTACTTTATTCTTAACGCGGTATCTCCAGCACCGCACCGCGGTTTCCGGATGTTACCATTGATGCATATCGTGCAAGATAACCGGTTGTAACTTCCGGTTCTCTCGGCTGCCATTTTTCTTTTCTCGCTGCCAGTTCTTCATCCGAAACTCTGACATTCAGTTTCAGATTCGGGATATCGATCTCAATGATATCTCCTTCTTCGATCAGTGCAATTGGGCCGCCTACTGCTGCTTCCGGCGAAACATGTCCGATAGATGCGCCTCTGGAAGCTCCGCTGAAACGCCCGTCGGTGATAAGAGCAACCGATGAGCCAAGTCCCATTCCTGCGATTGCAGAAGTCGGATTCAGCATTTCCGGCATACCCGGTCCACCCTTCGGTCCGACATAACGGATTACGACAACATCTCCCGGATGAATCTGTCCGCCCTTGATGGCTGTGATTGCATCCTCTTCGCATTCAAATACTCTGGCCGGTCCTTCGTGGACGAGCATTTCTTCTACAACTGCCGAACGTTTTACAACACTTCCGTCCGGCGCGATATTTCCTTTCAATACTGCAAGGCCGCCTGTCTGGCTGTATGGATTGTCGATCGGACGGATAACTTCCGGATTCTTATTAACACATCCCGCAATATTTTCTCCCACCGTTTTACCGGTTACGGTCATACACTCTGTATTCAGAAGGTTCTTCTTATTCAATTCGTTCATCACTGCATAGACACCACCGGCCTCATTCAGATCTTCCATATAAGTCGGGCCTGCCGGTGCAAGATGGCAAAGATTCGGAGTCTTTGCACTGATTCCGTTTGCGAAATCGATCTCGAAATCCATGCCGATCTCATGAGCAATAGCCGGAAGATGCAGCATACTGTTGGTAGAGCATCCCAAAGCCATATCTACAGTGAGGGCATTCAGGATCGCTTCTTTTGTCATAATATCTCTCGGACGGATATTCTTTCTGTAAAGTTCCATTACCTGCATGCCTGCATGCTTTGCAAGACGGATACGCTCTGAATAAACTGCCGGAATGGTTCCATTGCCCGGAAGTCCCATACCGAGTACTTCTGTCAGACAGTTCATACTGTTCGCGGTATACATACCGGAGCAAGAACCACAGGTCGGGCATACTTTATTTTCAAATTCACATACATCTTCTTCTGTCATCGTGCCTGCAGCATAAGAACCAACTGCTTCAAACATGCTGGAAAGGCTTCTCTTCTGGCCTTTTACATGACCGGCAAGCATCGGGCCACCGCTGACAAATATAGTAGGCACGTTGATTCGTGCTGCTGCCATCAGAAGTCCGGGCACATTCTTGTCACAGTTCGGAACCATAACAAGTGCATCAAACTGATGAGCCAGTGCCATTGCCTCGGTGGAATCTGCAATCAGATCTCTGGTTACCAGAGAGTATTTCATTCCGATATGTCCCATCGCAATTCCATCGCAGACAGCGATCGCCGGGAACATAACCGGTGTTCCTCCTGCCATGGCAACTCCCATTTTTACTGCGTTCACGATCTTATCCAGATTCATATGTCCCGGAACGATCTCATTGTAAGAACTGACGATTCCGACCAATGGACGATCCAGCTCCTCTTTGGTATACCCTAATGCGTTGAACAGGGACCGATGTGGTGCCTGTTGCATCCCTTTTTTAACATTATCGCTTTTCATTTCTATGTATCCTCCTGAATATCCTCTATGTATGCTTTATACTGACTTCAGCCAAGCAAGACTTCCTAATGAATCCGTTCACAGATCAAATCCCCCATCTGTGCAGTTCCGACTTTCGTGCATCCCTCCGACATAATATCACCGGTACGATAGCCGTCCTTCAGTACCTGCGAAACAGCTGCTTCAATTGCATCCGCTGCTTTGTCAAGATCAAAGCTAAACCGAAGCATCATTGCTGCAGACAAAATCGTCGCAATCGGATTCGCGATTCCCTTACCGGCAATATCCGGTGCGGACCCACCGCTCGGTTCATAAAGACCGAACTTCGTCTCATTCAGGCTTGCGCTCGCAAGCATTCCGATTGATCCGGTTACCATACTGGCCTCATCCGACAAAATATCACCGAACATGTTCTCAGTCAGAATGACGTCAAACTGCTTCGGATCTCTTACAAGCTGCATTGCACAGTTATCCACCAGCATGTGTTCCAGCGTCACTTCCGGGTAATCCGCCGCGACTTCCTCGACAACCTTTCTCCAGAGTCTGGAAGAATCCAGTACATTTGCTTTATCAACGCTGGTCACTTTCTTTCTTCTCTTCATAGCTATATCAAACGCTCTCACGGCAATCCTGCGTATTTCATTCTCATTATATGTCAAAGAATCATAAGCTGTTCTGACTCCTTCTTCTTCAACTGTTTTTCTCTCTCCGAAATACAATCCGCCGGTCAGTTCACGCATGATCATCAGATCGAATCCGCCCTCTGTTATCTCTTCTTTCAAAGGACAAGCGGCTGCAAGTTCTTCATAGAGAACTGCCGGACGCAGATTTGCAAACAAATTCAGCGCTTTACGAATCTTAAGCAGGCCGGCTTCCGGTCTTTTTGATGGTTCCAGCTGGTACCATGGAGATGTCTTCGCATCCCCGCCGATCGATCCCATCAGAACCGCATCACTTGCCTTTGCTCTCGCAATCGTCTCATCTGTCAGCGGCACTCCATGCACATCGATCGATGCTCCTCCCATCAGAAGCTGCTCGTATGTACACCGGAAACCATATATTTCTCCGGTCTTGTCCAGAACTTTCATTGCCTCGGTCACGATCTCCGGACCGATTCCGTCTCCCTTAATCACACCAATATTCAGATTCATCTTATTCATTCCTTCCGTTAATCTCCGGTTCAGAGGTCAGACCATCGTCCCCTCAAAATCTGTTAAACACTATAATATCCTATTTTCCTCATAGTTTCAAGCCTTTAATTCGTAAAAGCGCAAAAATTAGAGTGCTCTCTGTTTTTGGCATCAAACAAAATGAAAAAGGGACCTATCTGTTAGATATGTCCCCTCTCTGTCGATTTTCTGACAACCAGCTTCGCCGGCAGAATTCTCCCCTCGCAACTTTTATGCGTTTCAATCATCTGAAATAAGATCACCACCGACTCTTTTGCAATTTCTTCGACAGGCTGCACCATCGTTGTAATCGGTGGTTCAAAATACTCTGCAAATGCAAGACCGTCAAATCCCGCAACCGCCACATCCTGCGGGATTCGCTTTCCGGCTTCCCGCAAAGCCCGGATCGCCCCGACTGCCATCAGATCCGAAATTGCAAAAACAGCTGTAAATCCACATTTTCTTTTGAGCAGCTTCTGCATCATCCGATATCCGTTTTCCATAGAATAAGCTGTATCCGTTTCATCCAGATAGCAGATCAGTTCGTCCCGCAAAGGAATCTGATGTTCCGCAAGTGCCTTCTCATACCCTTTCATCCGAAGATAACCCACATTGCTGTCATTCTTATCCGAAGCCAGAATTGCAATATTTCTATTGCCTGTTTCACAGAGATAATTTACAATCTCCCTGCTTGCATGATAGTCATCTGTGGCGACCCAGGATGCCAGTCTTCCTTCTGGAACCGCAGTCAGAGAAGCCGTACAAACCACAAAAGGAACCTTAATTTTCTTCAGGCGGTCCATCTTATTCTCAAAGCTTCCTCCGAGAAAGATCAGGCCTCTCAGCCGCTTCTCCGCGATCAATTCGGCCGCTTCCTCCAGCTCGTCTCTTCCACGAGTCATATGCCGGATGAAAAAAGCATAATGTCTCTTCCGTATCTCACGCTCCAGGACTTGCATCATAGTAGCAAAGAACGGATCATCAATCTCTTTAACCATCACCGCAATCGCCTGCGCATCGGTCCGTTTCAGATTTCTGGCACTGTTGTTCGGCACAAAATCCGATTCTGCCACGGTCTTCAGAATTCTCTCTTTCGTCTCCGGATTGATATCCGGATGATCGTTCAGCGCACGCGATACCGTACTGATGCCAACACCACATTTCTTTGCAATATCCTTGATCGTCATTCCCAAAGTTCAACAGTCCTCTCGTCAATTATTCCGGCAGTCTTCCGTAGAGCTTCGTCATCTTCCGGATCTTCTTAATAAGTTCCTTGCTAACCTCTTCTTTCTGAAGGCGCCAGATCCAGTTGTCGCCAAGCGTGGAAGGCTGATTGATTCGCGCCTCATTTCCCAGACACAAATAATCCTGGATCGGAATAATACAGGTATCGGCCACACTTGCCTGTGCCAGGCGGATAACCGCCCAGACGGCATCCTGCTCTTCCAGTTCTTTATATCCCATATATTTCAGTGCAAGGCGTTTGTCTTTCTCATTCAGTTCACGATACCATCCCGCAAGCGTCTCATTATCATGAGTGCCCGTATAAACCACACAATTTCTGGTATAATTATGCGGAAGGTAATCGCTCGGTTCTCTGGAATCAAACGCAAACTCCAGAACTTTCATTCCCGGGAATCCGGAATCAGCCACAAGCTGCAGCACGGAATCCGTAAGGAAGCCCAGATCTTCCGCAATGATCCTGAGCTTTCCAAGTTTTTCTTCCACGGCCCGGAAAATATCCATGCCCGGCCCTTTCTCCCAGCGACCGAATTCAGCCGTCTCATCTGCCGCCGGGATCCAGTAATACTCATCAAATCCTCTGAAGTGGTCGATTCGTATAATATCATACAACTTCTGACAGTGCGCGACCCGTTTGATCCACCACTCAAATCCCGTCTCTTTGTGGTACGCCCAGTCATAGAGTGGATTGCCCCAGAGCTGCCCGGTTGCGCTGAAGGCGTCCGGCGGACATCCCGCAACCCCGACCGGCATTCTGTTCTCGTCAAACTGGAACAATTCCGGATGTGCCCACGCATCCGCACTGTCAAATGCCACGTAGATCGGAATATCTCCGATGATCTCGATACCTTTATGATTTGCATAATCTTTCAATGCTTTCCACTCTTCCAGAAATTCGAACTGCAGGAACTTCTGGAAACGGATCCCTTTTTTATGCTCTTTTCTGAACGCTTCCAATGCCTCAGCATTTCTCAAACGATATGGATCCGCCCATTCGCTCCAGCTCTTTCCGCCATTCGCCTGCTTCAGCTCCATATACAGGGCATAATCATCCAGCCATTCCTCGTTTTCTTTGCAAAATGTCTGAAACTCCGGAGCGCTTTCGATCCCGCTTCTCTTAAATGCCTTCCTCAGGATCTCAAAACGGTTCAAATAGATCTTCTCATAATCGATATAGCGGCTGTCATTTCCGAAATCACAGGCACGGCATTCTTTCTTCTTAAGCCAGCCCTTTTTAACCAGCGTATTCAAATCGATAAAATACGGATTCCCTGCAAACGTTGAAAAAGACTGATACGGCGAATCCCCATATCCGGTCGGTCCCAGAGGAAGAATCTGCCAGTAACGCTGACCGGCTTTCTTAAGCATATCAACGAATTTGTAGGCTTCTTTTGAAAACGCCCCGATTCCATATTCTGACGGAAGACTTGCCACCGGCATCAGTATACCACTTGCTCTCATATCTGCACCTCTTACTCTTTCCGGAAACGTTATCGGTAACGTTTCCAATTAATATATTTTAAAAGCACTGCATAAACATGCAATGCTTTTTTCACCCTTACAGCACTACTGAGCTGCTCCCGGCTTTTCAACCTGCATAATAGCCTGCTTCTGCATCGGGATACGGCAGTTCTTGTTGCTTCCGAATTCAACAATCACATCATTCTCGGTAATATCAATCACAACACCGTAAAATCCACTCGTTGTAAGAATCGTATCTCCTACTTCAAGTTCTGAAAGCATAAGCTGTACTCTCTTCTGCTCTTTCTTCTGAGGACGGATCAACAGGAACCAGAGCCCACCAAAGAACAATGCATAAACTGCAATAATTACTAAATTATTCATGTTACTTCCTCCTAAATCTTCATAAACGCTATTGCTATCATACACAATAACTTGGATTTCATCAAGTGATTTTCACAATTTCATCCGGATTTTTCTGATTTTACTATCATTTAGTCTTCTTTCTCTTCCATCGCACGAAGCGTTTCGGCCTTAAACTGGCTGTATCTTCCTTCGTCGATGGCATCCCGGATCTGCTCCATCAGGTGATTATAGTAATACAGATTGTGCAGAACGCAAAGCCTCATTCCCAGCATTTCTTTTGCTTTCAACAGATGACGGATATATGCTCTTGAATACTTCCGGCACGCCGGGCACTGGCATCCCTCTTCAATCGGCCGGGTATCCAGCTCATATTTCGCATTAAACAGATTCAATTTTCCATGTCTGGTATAAACATGCCCGTGCCTTCCGTTTCTGCTCGGGTAGACACAGTCAAAGAAATCCACTCCTCTGTCCACCGCTTCCAGAATATTGGCCGGAGTTCCCACTCCCATCAGATAGGTCGGCTTGTTAAGCGGAAGATGCGGAACGACTGCGTCAAGAATGCGGTACATCTCTTCATGAGACTCACCGACTGCAAGTCCGCCGATTGCATACCCATCCAGATCCATTTCGGCGATTTGTTGCGCGTGTTCCACCCGGATATCCTCATAAATGGCTCCCTGATTGATCCCGAACAGCATCTGCTGCCGGTTGATCGTATCCTCAAGGGAATTCAAACGCTCCATCTCCTTCTTACAGCGCGCCAGCCATCTCGTTGTCCGGTCCACAGAAGCCTGAATATATTCTCTTGTCGCCACACTCGACGGACATTCGTCAAATGCCATCGCGATCGTGGATGCCAGATTCGACTGGATCTGCATGCTCTCTTCCGGCCCCATGAAAATCTTTCTTCCATCGATGTGGGACTGGAAATACACGCCCTCTTCTTTGATCTTTCTAAGCCCTGCCAGCGAAAACACCTGAAATCCACCGGAATCCGTAAGGATCGGCTTGTCCCATACCATAAATTTATGCAGTCCTCCAAGCTTCCGGATCACCTGATCCCCCGGACGCACATGCAGATGATAAGTGTTCGAAAGTTCCACCTGCGTTCCGATCTCCTGAAGATCCGCTGTAGACACTGCTCCCTTGATAGCCGCCACGGTACCGACATTCATAAACACCGGAGTCTCGATCACCCCGTGAACCGTGTGGAGTCTTCCTCTTTTGGCAAGAACGTCTCTTTTTATTAATTCGTACATAATACCCTCTTTCAACGTATCAGGACGGCATTCCTGTCGTCCTGAATCCATTCATTTCATATGATTTTGTTTTAATAGTGACACACGACCGGTGTCCCAGCTGACACGTTGTTAAATACAGTCTCCGCTACACTGTACGGAAGGTTCACACATCCCCTTGAACCGTGTGTCAGATAGCGGGTTCCTCCGAACGCAGCCTGCCACGGTGCATCATGCAGCCCGATTCCTCCGTTAAACGGCATCCAGAAAGATACCGGTGATTCCCACTCGTATGTGCCGTCCGGCTGCTTCGGTCCTCGAAGCGTCGCATTTCTCTGGCAATACTTAATGTAATAAACTCCCTGCGGCGTCGCATCGCCCCTGCTCGGAAGTCCCGTAACAATCGGTCCCTGGGTTACGACCGCTCCGTTAACGAACAAATACAAATACTGGTTTGTGAGATCCACTTCCACATACGTATTCCCCCAGTCAGGGCCGTCGTGTGTCGCCGCCGTTGTCCTGTATGCAGGCTCCTTCGTCACAGTCTCTCCCTTCTGGATACTGGCAACAAGTGCCTCATATTCCGCATCCCGGTCAATCGACCATCCGTAATCTCCGCCTTCTACATTGACTGTATTTCCATTTCCCGCCGTAAACGTACGCTGTCTTCCATACGTATTATATTTACTTGCAAGCCCTTTGATGTATTCAGCCACCTGATCCGTGTCAAAGGTGACGGACATATTCCCATCCACCTTCACCCACTGTGAGATCAGTTCTTTATCGACCACTTCGGTTGAAGAACCGAATGTATAGGTAATGCTTGCAGTCAGATATTTATTCATCGCCGAACATGCATCAATGACTTCCTGGGACTGCTCCGTAAACTGCGGTTTCACATAGCACTCTTCTTCCGTCATATCCATCTCTGGAAGAAAACCGGCAATATATTCGCTGACCTTTACCTCAAATACTTCACGGTTAATCTGAGATCCTGTTTCTTCTTTCTTAACCACGAATTCTGTCCCGTTGTATTCCGGAATCGCGGAAACCGGTGCCTGCTGATTTTCCTCTTTCATGCACGCAAGTCCGTCCAGAACCCCGGTCAGCTTCGCGCTGTCATACTCCACCCCGATTGAAGCTGTGATCTCAGGCGCTTTCCAGAGGCTCATCGGCCACAAAAAGGCATTCTGTTCTTTCAGAAGCTTCTCCAGTTCTTCACCTTTTTTATAAGTAAGATCAATCTCGCTGCCACTGATCGTCTCCGTATCTCCGTCAGACTCATGCAATGTAAGCGTGTAGCCCGCCACCTGTTC
This sequence comes from Bariatricus sp. HCP28S3_A4, assembly GCF_052066395.1. Classification (NCBI taxonomy): domain Bacteria; kingdom Bacillati; phylum Bacillota; class Clostridia; order Lachnospirales; family Lachnospiraceae; genus Bariatricus; species Bariatricus sp. HCP28S3_A4. Next base: position 137,718 of record NZ_JBQHSE010000004.1, read on the forward strand.
CTTCATGTAATTTTCCACATCGCTGACGGATTCAAGTGCGTGGTCTGTTCCGTTAATCGTGGTCTGGAACTGAAAATGACTCATGAAAAAGAACGCAAACCCCAGATAAACAGCCGCTGTAACTCCCAGGATCGACGCCAGCACGATCTTTGCGACCTTCTTCCGCTTTCTGCGGCGCTCAGCCTTCTCCTCATCGGTTTCTTCTTCCTCATCGAAGCTGTCGTCAAACTCCTCTTCAAAAGCTTCTCCATCTTCCGCACTCAATACCGGCTCCAGCTCTTCGCCGTCCTTTGCATCCAGCAGGAGTTCTTCCTCATATTCCTCCTCCGGAAGTGGTTTTCTTTTCTCTTTCTTCACCTTCCGGCCACGCTGTGCCTTGTACTTCACCTCTAACGTGTCTTCTTCATTCTTCTTATCAGCCTTCTTATCCCGACCTGCGGTCTGCGAAGAACCCAGGTCATCCACAGATAAATGGCTGCCTGAGCGATCCGATGCTTTCTTCCGATTCGTTTTGCCCGCTTTTTCCACTTTTTTATGTTGCCGGACAGACCCCTCTTCTTCATTCCTGTTCACCTCATCGTAGATTTCTTTCATCGTCTCTTCCATGATAAGCTCTGCGTTCTTCTCTGTATTCTCTTCTGTCATTTTCATATCCTTATCACCCATTCAGATAATTGCTCCCTCTAAACTCAATATGTGGTTATTATAATACGAACTCATTCCCAAATACAATACAAAACTCCCTTTTTTCCTTAATAAATTATTAAGATTGCTTGCGTCCCAACTTTTCTTCCATTATACTGTCATGTAGACAGGCCCCGCCCGTCAAACCAAAAAACAATATTGGGAATATCCTTTTCCCGTATTCACATACTCAAAAAGAAAGGCTTGGTGTATCAAATGGCAGGTTCCATTTATGGTAAATTATTTCAGATCTCAACCTGGGGCGAATCACATGGAAAGGGGATCGGCGTCGTGATCGACGGATGTCCCGCCGGACTTCCGCTTTCTGAAGAAGACATTCAGATCTATTTAGATAGAAGAAAACCGGGGCAGAGTAAATTCACAACGAAACGTAATGAGGGCGATACCGCAGAAATTTTATCCGGTGTATTCGAGGGAAAGACGACCGGGACGCCGATTTCCATCGATATCCGCAATCAGGACCAACGCTCCCGTGATTACGGTAATATCATGAACGTATACCGTCCCGGACACGCGGACTACACTTTCGATGCCAAATACGGCTTCCGTGACTATCGCGGCGGCGGACGTTCTTCCGGGCGGGAGACCGCAGGACGTGTGGCGGCAGGCGCCGTAGCCTGCAAAATTCTGAATACTCTTGGAATCGAAGTGCATGCTTACACAAAGGCAATCGGCCCTTATATGATTCCCGAAGCGGAATATGATTTTAACCAGGTTTTCGAGAACCCGCTCTACATGCCCAATGCCGTCTATGCTTCAAAGGCTTCCGAATATCTTTCAAAATGCATGGAGGATCAGGATTCTGCCGGCGGCATCATTGAATGTTCTATTACCGGAATGCCTGCAGGAATCGGAGATACCGTATTCGATAAGCTGGAGGCCAATCTTGCGAAGAGCATCCTCTCCATCGGTGCTGTCAGAGGCTTTGAGATCGGAGACGGTTTCTCTGTTTCCGAATCAAACGGAAGTACAAATAACGACCCGTTCCGTTACGATGAAAACGGAGCCCTTACCAAACTTACCAACCACGCAGGCGGCACGCTTGGAGGCATGAGCGACGGAAGCCGAATCCTTTTCCGCGCTGCCGTAAAGCCGACCCCTTCGATTTCTCGTGAACAGCAGTCTGTAAATAAAGATGGGGAAAATGTCTCTCTCTCCATAACCGGCCGCCATGACCCGGTCATTGTACCGCGTGCCGTCGTTGTGGTTGAGGCAATGGCAGCCATCACAATCGTTGATCTGCTCTTCACCAATATGTGCGCGCGGATGGACAAAATCAGTGAGTTCTACCAAAGGTAGAAGGGAGCATTTTCTCTATGTGGAAACGAATTCTTGAATATCAGATTACAGAAACAACATTACAGACAAAAAATGCCAATCATATCCATGGGTTTTTAAAAGCCCATGGGTATTCTTCTGCTGTCATCCGCCATCTGAAAGAAACAGAAAACGGGATCTGCCGAAACGGAACCTGGGCACATATTCACGATCCTCTCATGCCGGGCGATATGCTGACCATTCAGCTCACGGAAGACACTTCTTCCCAAAACATCCTTCCGGTTCCGCTTCCGCTTTCCATTGTCTACGAAGATGAGGATCTGCTCGTGATCGATAAGCCTGCCAACATGCCGATCCATCCCTCCCAGGGAAATTACGACAATACGCTGGCAAATGCCTGTGCCTGGTATTTTTCTCAAAAAAACGAACCCTTCACCTACCGCTGCATTAACCGACTGGACCGCGATACGACCGGGCTGCTGATTCTGGCCCGCCACATGTACAGCGCTTCGCTTCTGTCCGCCATGGTCGCCAGACGTGAAATCCACCGCGAATACCGCGCGGTTGTGGAAGGATTGCTTCCCGAATGTGGAACCGTTGATGCCCCGATCGGGCGCTGTGAAGGCTCCACCATTGAGCGCGAAGTAAATGTCGAAAACGGAGAGCCTGCGCGTACACATTTTAAACGGCTTGCCCATACGACCGTTCCCGGAACCGGTAAAGAGTATTCACTTGCCGCCCTGTCGCTGGAAACCGGACGGACCCACCAGATCCGGGTACACATGAAACACATCGGGCATCCTCTCCCCGGTGATTTTCTGTACAATCCGGATTATTCCGTGATCGGCCGCCAGGCTCTCCATTCCTATCGCCTCACCTTCCGTCATCCGATTACCGGAACCAAGATGGATTTCCGCTCTCCGCTCCCGGACGATATGGTCCTCTGTCATGAATTTCGGGAGGCAGTATCGCATCAATAAATGCAATACGCCTCCCGTTTCTTTTTCTCACTCCTATTTTCTATATTTCGAAACATCCTCCGCCAATGAACTCTCTTAAAATCGAGTTCTGCGGTATATTTTCACTTCCGATCCCAACAACATAATCCAGAAACTTAAGCAGCCTCTTGGCTTCCAGGTATTCCTCGCAGTTTTTATCAATTCCGAACAGGATCGGCTCTGCATAAGCCTTCAGCACCGCCAGCTCATAAAGCAATGCTGAGTTAAACATCACATCCGCCTCTTCCTGATACGGGAAAATGTTGTTATCCTCGCCTCTTCGCACCGATTTCCACATCGCGATCGTATCCTTTGCAGAAGTACCGCGGGTTCTCGCATCCCTCACCATTCTTCGAAGAAGCCGTCCGTCCGTCGTCGGAATCCGATTGTGCTCATCAATATTCAGCTGCGTAAGTGCGCTGATATAAATTTTGAATTTATGCTCTCTCGGAATCTCTCTTGTAAGTGCATCATTCAGACAATGAATTCCTTCAATCACCAGAATATCATTTCCCCCAAGCTGTTTGTAATCTCCTTTATATTCCCGTTTTCCGGTCTTGAAGTTGAAATATGGGATTTCCACCCGCTCCCCATTCAGAAGAGCCTGAAGATCCAGATTGAATTGCGCCACATCGATTGCCTCAAGGCATTCATAATTCGGCTTTCCTTCCTCGTCCAGCGGCGTTTCCGAGCGATTCAGAAAATAATTATCCACCGCAATTGGATGCGGCACCAGTCCGTTGACACGAAGCTGCACCGAAAGCCGGTGTGAAAATGTGGTCTTACCGGAAGATGACGGGCCTGCGATCAGAACAAACTTTTTCTCAGGCCGGGAAGCGATCTGCTCGGCGATCTGTGCGATTCGTTTCTCCTGAAGCGCCTCCTGCACCAGGATCAGCTCTTGTGGATCTCCTCTGGTCACAAAATGGTTGAGATCTCCGATTGTCTCGATTCCCATCCGATCTCCGCCCTGTGTTGATTCCTTTAATACTTGAAAAAGCTTGTGTTGCGGATTAAAAGGAGGAACCAGCTTCGGGTTTTCCTTTTCCGGCATCTGTACCACGAATCCCTCGTCGTATAGAAACAGTTTGAAATATTTTAGATATCCCGTAGACGGTACCATATATCCGTAAAAATAGTCTTCAAATTCATTGATGCTGTAAAGATTGACCCGGGATACCCGGCGGTAATGGAAAAGCTTCTCCTTATCTTTCATACCGTACTCGTGGAATTTTTCGATCGCATCGTCGGTATGGATTCCCTGCTTTCCGATTTCCAGATCCATCTCCACCATCTGGCGCATCCTGCTCTCGATTCTGTCAAGCAGCTCCTGATCCAGATACAGGTTCCCTTTAAGCGTAAAATAAAACCCCTTATCGACTGAATAATGGATCCTTACTTTTTTCACATTTTCATGCCCGGCTGCATCGTAGACCGCTTTTATGAGGAGAAAACTGACTCCGCGCCTGTAGGCCATATTGCCCAGCTCCTCTCCGGTTGTTACAAACCGAAGTCTGCAGTCCTTCGTCACCTTCTTGCGCAACTCCTGAAGTTTTTCGTTCACAAATACCAGCACAATGTCATTCTCATACTGATCCTGATATTCTTTTGCGATTTCAAGATACGTCGTTCCCTCGCGATACGCTCTTTTCTCACCGTTTATTTCAACCTGATAACGCTTCGTCTCCACCTTCCGGCACCTCCTTATTGACATAAAAAACTGTTTCCCGATCGTTACATAACCCAGAACGGATGACGGACCGGAGCCGTCCTGATCTCGGCCTCCGGAAAATGCTCTTTCAGAAACTGTTCCATATCTGCTATAAAAATATACTCTGTTCCATAATGCCCGGCATCGATGATTGCCAGTCCCTGAGCCAGCGCATCGATTCCTTCATGATGATCGATATCACCGGTCACAAGCACATCCGCCCCTTTCGCCAGAGCAGGGCCGATCATGCTCTTTCCGGATCCCGGAGATACAGCCATCCTCTTCACCGTTTTCTTCGGATCTCCGAAGACTTTCACACTCGGCAGTGCCAGACGTTCTTTGACAAAACCACAGCACTCCTCCAGAGTCATCGCTTCCTTCAGGTCAGCTACTCTGCCGATCCCCTCGTCCGGGTAAGTCTCCTCCAGTATCTCAGGATCCTTCATCTCCATAAATTCTCCGGCAAGATCCGCCATTCCCATCACATCATAATTTGTATGCATAGCATAATATGCAATATCTTCTCGGATCAGTCGGATTACCCTGCGTCCGATAAAACTCTGATCATTGATTTTTTTTAACGCTTTAAAAATCATAGGATGATGAGTAACCAGCATATCTGCTCCCCATGAAGCCGCATCTTCAATCACCTCATCGGTCGCATCCAGCGCAATATAGATCTTCCCAACCTCTTTCTCATATCTTCCCGCCAGAAGTCCGACATTATCCCATTCCATCGCACATTCTTTCGGATAACGTTTTTCAATGGTATCAATTATCTCCCTGCAAATCACGCTATGTACCTCCTAATAATACGTATTCAGAATTCCCCTGATCCATTCGATTCTATAGGAAATCTCTTCCATACGTTTCTTCGCACGCACGGATTCCTGACTTTCGAGCGCAGATAAAATTCTGTTCTGGATTTCCATCTCCCGTTCAAGAAACTGTCCGAGAACCGGATGTGCCTGCTGCAAAAGCACCCGTCCAAATTCCAGTTCTTCTTCGGAATACGGTATTTCCCCGGCACCTGCCATGCATGGAACTGCCTTCATCATCGGATAATATTTTCCATCCTCATAGACCATGTCTTCGGCCACGATCCGGTATCCTTCTTCGGTCAGGTATTTTCTGACGCTGTCAATCTCCGACTGCGGCTGCAGAATCAGTTCTTTGAGCGATCCTGCCGTATCTCTTTCCTCGGAAAGAATCCGTATGACAAGACCGCCGCCCATACCGGCGGCGATCATACAGTCTGCTTCATTCATTTGTAAGTTTTTAAGCCCGTCCGACAGCCGCGTCTGGATCTTTCCTTCCAGTCCGTGCTCCCGGATATGCTCCTTTGCCCTTTCAAGAGGACCTTTATTAATATCCATGGCAATCGCCGACGGTATCACACCCGCTTCGGTCAGATAAATAGGAATATACCCATGATCGGTCCCCACATCTGCCAGCCGCATCCCGGGCGTTACCAGCTCCGCGACAGCCTTAAGTCTCTTTGATAATTCCATCTCGTCCTCTAATCCAGATAATCTCTTAATTTTCTGCTTCTGCTCGGATGGCGGAGTTTACGGAGCGCTTTAGCCTCGATCTGACGAATACGCTCACGGGTAACATCGAATTCCTTACCTACTTCCTCCAGCGTTCTCGCTCTTCCGTCATTCATACCAAAGCGGAGTCTGAGTACCTTCTGCTCTCTGTCGGTCAGTGTATCAAGAACCTCATCCAGCTGTTCCTTCAAAAGCGTCTGTGCTGCTGCTTCCGCCGGCACCGGAACATTGTCGTCCTGAATAAAATCACCAAGATGGCTGTCTTCCTCCTCGCCGATCGGAGTTTCCAGGGAAACCGGCTCCTGCGAGATCTTCAGAATCTCACGCACACGTTCAACCGGCATGTCCAATTCTTCCGCAATCTCTTCCGGCGTGGGTTCCCGTCCCAGCTCCTGCAATAATTGTCTGGACACTCGAATCAGTTTGTTGATGGTTTCTACCATATGAACCGGAATACGGATGGTTCTTGCCTGATCCGCAATTGCTCTCGTGATTGCCTGACGAATCCACCAGGTTGCATAAGTACTGAATTTAAAGCCTTTCTGATAATCAAATTTTTCAACTGCTTTGATCAGTCCGAGATTTCCCTCCTGAATCAGATCCAGGAACAGCATACCTCTTCCCACATATCGCTTTGCAATACTAACAACCAGTCTCAAGTTCGCCTCAGCCAGGCGCTTCTTTGCGTCCTCATCGCCTTCCGCCATTCTCTTTGCCAGTTCTATCTCTTCCTCCGCACTCAGAAGCGGAACCTTACCGATCTCTTTCAGATACATACGGACCGGATCTTCGATACTGATTCCGTCCGGTACAGAAAGATCGATTTTCTCCATATCCACTTCATCCTCGTCAGACAGGATGATCTCCAGATCATCATCTGTGTCGTCCACATCTCCGCTGATGCGAAGTACGTCGATTCCAGACGATTCCAGATACTCGAACACCTTTTCCATCTGATCCGGTTCCAGCTCCATATCATGGAACACTTCGTTGATCTCACCGATTTCAAGAATGTTCTTTTTCTTTTTGGCAAGCGCAACCAGACTCTTTAATTTTTCTTCAAATTTTGCCACGTTCTCTACCATGTCGTGTCCTTCCTCTCATTGCTTGTTTATATTTTATCCCTAATTGATGGAAATATGCAGTTTCTGCAAATCCTGCAAAGCCTTCTTTGCATTCATGAGCCGCTGAAGTCCCTGGATGTCCGTGGGATCCAGCTTCTTCGTTGCCTCCTCAATACTGTACGCCTTCACGCGGATGATCGTCTCCTTGATCGCCTTCTCCTGTTCCTGCTTTGTCGTCAGTTCCTTGATCCTGGTATGGAAAAGGGACGCCGCTTCTCGGTGATCGGCCTCTTCTGTAAAATGGTTCATGATCTTTGCCGGATTCACATCGCCCTGTTCGTACTGTTCAAACAAAAGCTCCGCCACCTGCCGGTACAGATCCGTTGTAAAATCCTCCGGCGTGATATAGCGGCTGATCTGCGGGAACAGTTCTTCATGGTCGATCAGCCAGGTCAGCAGGATCTTCTGCGACTTCATATGCCCGTCCTCTTTTGGAACGGTCTTATCCTGCGTCTGCTTCGGCCTTACCGCCGGTGTTGCCTGTCCACTCTGAATCGCCGTCTTTACGACCAGCTTCTTCAGTTCCTCATATCCGACACGATACGCTTTTGCAACTGCTTCAATATAATTATTTCTTTCGATCTCTTCTTCAAATTCTGCAAGTTTTCTGGATGCCATCCGCAGAAATTCTGTCTTGCCTTCGGGGGAAGTCATATCATAATCTTTCTCCATCATCTCCAGACTGAACATAAATCCGTTTCTGGCCTTTGCGATCCGCTCCTCAAATGCTTCCGCTCCGAGGTTCTTGATAAATTCATCCGGATCCTTATAAGGTTCCATACGGATCACTTTTGCGGTGATGCCGGCGTCCTTCAGAATCGGCACCGCCCTGAGTGCCGCCTTCGTTCCGGCTTCATCACTGTCGTACGTCAGGTACACTTCACTCACATACCGTTTGATCAAAGCGGCATGTCCGGGTGTCAGCGCCGTTCCCAGCGATGCCACAGCGTTCGTAAAACCTGCCTGATGTAAAGAAATCACATCCATATATCCCTCACAAATCAGAAAATATGGTTTTCTTGATGTCCGTGCCCGGTGCAGTCCGTAGAGATTCCTGCTCTTGTCAAATATCATCGTCTCCGGAGAGTTCAGATATTTGGGCTTTCCGTCTCCCATCACACGTCCGCCGAAACCAATGACACGGTTATTCACATCCATGATCGGAAACATGACACGATTCCAGAATTTGTCATAAATTCCGTTTCGCTCGTCTACATTTACCAGCCCGGCCTTGATGATCAGATCGTCATTGTAACCTTTCGATCTCAGATACTGATACAGATCATTGCTGTACTTGTTTGAATACCCGAGTCCGAACGCGGTGATCGTCTCCTCGCTAAGCTTGCGTCCCGTCAGGTAATCATGCGCGATCTTTCCTCCAGGCGCCTTCAGCTGCGCATAGTAATACTTTGCAGCCAGCTTGTTCATCTCCAGCAGGGTCGCCCTGAGATCCGCCCGCTCCTTCGCCTCTTTGGAATACTCCTCCTTTGGAAGCTCCACCCCCGCTCTCTGGGCGAGAAACTTCAGTGCCTCCGTAAAAGAGTAATTCTCATATTCCATAATAAATGTAAACACATTGCCGCCCGCACCGCAGCCAAAGCAATAATACATCTGCTTATCCCGGCTTACGGAAAACGACGGCGATTTCTCATTGTGGAACGGACACAACCCGAAATAGGAGCTTCCCTTCTTCTGAAGCTTCACATATCCCGATATTACGTCCACAATATCATTTTTCATTCTAACTTCTTCTATAATCTCATCCGAATAATACATGAAATCTTTACACCTTCCTGGTGTGAAAGCAAAACCAAAAGTTTCCAGTAGTAAAAAGCCCTCACATTTAATATATTCGACAAAACTTTTTGATTTCCTTTAATTTTTCCACGCTTCCGGAATAAAAATATCCTCAAATTTTTTTACGGCATAATTATCCGTCATGCCGGCAATATAATCACACACCACCTGCTCCGCCGAATCGCCTTTCTCCATCTGAATCCGGTATTGTTCCGGAAGAAGTTCCAGATGATCCTCATAATAAAAATACAAATTTTCGATCATATGGATCGCCTTCGTTTCTTCTCCCTTTGCACGGGGATTCTGGTAGACATGCTCAAACATAAACTTTCTCAGATCACGCATCGCCTCTTCGATTTCCTCCGACATCCGGATCTCCGGCTGATCCATGCTACTTATGATCACATCATGGATCATCGTGTTCAGCCGTGAACGCATCCCGGTTCCAAACACCTCTCGAAACCGGAGCGGTATATCCTCTTCAGTAAGGATTCCTCCACGTATCGCATCGTCAATATCATGGTTGATATAGGCGATCTTATCCGACAGCCTCACGATCTGCCCCTCAAGAGTTGCCGGTTTTCCCACACTCTTGTGATTGCGGATCCCATCGATGACTTCCCATGTGAGATTCAGCCCCTGTCCGTCCTTTTCCAGCACTTCCACCACGCGCACGCTCTGTTCGTTGTGTTTGAATCCGCCCGGACACACTCCGTTCAGAGCCCGCTCTCCAGCATGACCAAAGGGCGTATGCCCGAGATCATGCCCCAGACTGATCGCTTCTGCCAGATCTTCATTCAGCCGCAGCGCCTTCGCGATGGTCCGCGCATTTTGTGAAACCTCCAGAGTATGTGTCAGCCTTGTGCGATAATGATCCCCTTTGGGAAGCAGAAATACCTGTGTCTTCTGTTTCAGCCTGCGAAACGATTTACAGTGCAGGATCCGGTCTCTGTCTCTTTGAAAGACCGGCCGAATATCACACTGCGCCTCTTCTCTTTTTCTTCCTCTCGTATTGACGCTTAGTGTCGCATACGCACTTAAATATTCTTTTTCCCGCTGTTCCATCTGCTCTCTGATCGTCATATTCCTGCTCCCTTTCAGCGATCTGTTCATGCGAACTTCTCATTATTTTTCTTCTTTCAGACGTTCTTCAATGGCATGAACCACCGTCTCAAGCACTTTGATCCTTGCATAATACTTGCAGTTTCCTTCCACTACGACCCACGGTGCATGCGGTGTGGAAGTACGAATCAGCATCTCATTGACTGCTTCTTCGTACTGATCCCATTTTTCACGGTTTCTCCAGTCTTCATCGGTGATCTTCCACTGTTTTTCCGGATTTTCCTGGCGCGCCTTAAACCTTGCTGCCTGCTCATCTTTATCGATCTGCATCCAGAATTTCAGCACGATAGCGCCGGCATTCACCAGATCCTGCTCCATATCATTGATTTCCTTGTAGGCTCTCTGCCATTCTTTCGTCGTACAGAATCCTTCGATTCGTTCTACCATCACACGACCGTACCAGGTTCTGTCGAAGATCGCAATGTGGCCCGCTTTCGGCATAGCTCTCCAGAAACGCCACAGGTAATGATGTGCTTTCTCAATATCATTCGGTGATGCAGTCGGATTTACCACATATCCTCTCGGATCCATGTGTTCCGTCAGACGCTTGATCGCGCCGCCCTTGCCTCCGGCATCCCATCCCTCGAAGCCGAGCACCACCGGAATTCTTCTGCGGTACAGTTCACCGTGAAGACGTTCCATCTTGCCCTGCAGTTCCTTAAGCTGCTCTTTGTACTGCTTCTTGCTGAGCTTTTTGGACAAATCCGCCTTCGCAAGCAGCGATTCCTGGAATTCTCTCTCTCCACCGCTTCTTCTCTCTTCCTGTGCTTCCTCCGGCATCTTCACCTTCTCCAGCGCCATCTGCATTGCATGGATCACTGTCGTGAAGATCTTCGCTGTTGCATACCGCTTATCCGTCGCTTCAATGATCGTCCACGGTGCATAATCCGTATCTGTTTTCCGAAGCATCTCTTCATTCATCTGCTCATATCGTGCAAATTCCTTATTTCTCTTCAGATCGCCCTCGCTGACTCTCCACTTCGTCTCCTTCGATTCCATCAGCTTTTTGAACCGCTTTTTCTGTTCTTTCTGATCGATCGCAAGAAACAATTTCACAATGACCATTCCGTCATCTGTAAGCTGCTTTTCAAAAGAACGAATCGATTCATAGTCTGCCGGCAGTTCTTCTTCCGACACTTTGCCGTCGAACCGGTCGATCTGTACTCTGCGGTACCAGCTCGTATCGTAGATCGCAATTCTTCCCCGCTCTGGTGTCTTCGTCCAGAAACGCCACATGAAAGGGTGCATCCGTTCCTCTTCCGTTTCTTTCTTAACCGCATGTACCTCAAATCCTCTCGGATCCAATCCTTGGATCAGACGTCCGATCTGCAGGCCTTTTCCCGAAGCTCCGTACCCTTCAAAGGCAATCATCACCGGAATTTTCTGTTCCTTGCATTCCCGCTGCAGATGCCCAAGCTCCAGCTCCAGCGTCTCCATCTTCTCCTTGTATTCTTCCTTGCTCATTTTCTTTGTTAAATCTACTTTTTCTAACATACGGCTACCTCCTGACATCCGTTTCGCCATTTTTTCTTCTTATCTCAATTCGTCTGGCATTGATTGAAAAAACGCATAAATAAACCGCTCAATTATTTATTATTTTACTATATTTTCTCTCAATTAGAAAGAGTATTTGTTAAATATCGAATTTTGTTTCTATTTCCTTTTTAATTATTAATATTGCGAATATATTTTTTCAAAAAAATTGTGTTGACTTTCCCCAAATAATCATGTATTATAACTGTTGTCAGCAAAGCATAAACAAAATAGCTGGTATGCGGAAGTGTCGGAACTGGCAGACGAGCAAGACTAAGGATCTTGTGACTATTGCAGTCGTGTGGGTTCAAGTCCCATCTTCCGCATTATTTTTTTGAAAAAGCCCTTGAATTTTCAAGGGTTTTTCTTTTGCTCCATTAAACACAGAAACAAACACTTTATAATCCATAGCAATTATCATAAAAAACTTTTTTCTTATTGACAAATCCATTTATTTAATATATAATAAAACAGTCGCGCGGAAGTGTCGGAACTGGCAGACGAGCAAGACTAAGGATCTTGTGACTATTGCAGTCGTGTGGGTTCAAGTCCCATCTTCCGCATTTTTAATTAAGTGGGAAGCCTTGATTCGAGGCTTCCCATTTTTTGTTCTTTTTGATTACTGATAATAAGGAATTCCTACCGAAACATTTTCCCCTATGCTTCCAAAGAGTTGTTTCAAAACTTCTGTCTTTTCTCTTGTCTGGTTATATGCAAAAGAATTATACTGCGACAACAAATTTCTTGCATTATTTTTATACTCCAAAAAAATTGCATTGTGACAGTCATACCATTCACCAGCCATACATTTTTCTAATTCGTTCATAACAACTCTCTGTCTCTTCTTCTGTTCTGCCAGAGCAACACCACTGCCCCTGCCACGATCACGATTGAGATCATCTGTGAGGTAGAAAGCATTCCTATATTCCCCCTGTCATCTGCCCGCAAGAATTCTATCAAGAATCTTCCGACACCGTAAAGTATCATATATAATGCTCCGCCGTCTCCGGTATGCTTGATCTTTTTATAATAAAGAAGAAGAATTGCCGTGATCAGGAAATCGCCCGCTGACGAAAAGAGCTGTGTCGGCAATACCTTGACACCTGCCGGTGCCATGCTGTTGGCCGGGAAAACCACTCCCAGAAAGGACTGTGTCTCTCTTCCGTAACAGCAGCCTGCCAGAAAACAACCGATCCGTCCGAATCCCTGAGCCAGTGAAATAGAAGGTGCACACAGATCAAAATATTCCAGAAAAACAAGTCCTTTGATCCTGCAGTATATAATGGCTGCCAATACTCCTAAAATGATTCCGCCGTACACCACAAATCCTTCTGATCCCAGAACGCTGAGAGGATCTTTGATAAATGCAGGGAATTCCACGATCACATAGAGAAGCTTCGCTCCGAGAAAACCGGCAAGTACTCCGTAGAGTGCAATATCGATGACCGCTTCCGGATTCAGCTTGTATTTTTTAGCTCGGTACATGCCCATTGCAATGCAGCATAAAATGCCGATCGCTATCATCAATCCGTAACCGTGGATCGTGATTTTTCCAATTGTTAAAATGTCTGTCTTCATGTTCTATCCTCATTTCTATCTGATATGTTCTCCGGGATTTTCATCCTCAAAATCGAACACACACCGTTCAAACGCATTGATCACATGCGTATCCTGGTATTTGTCGTATCGTTTATGCTGTCTTCCGTAGGACATATGTACATGTCCGTGCAGGAAATACTTCGGGCGATATTTTTCCATCAAATTCAGGAACACCCGGAATCCCTGATGCGGAAGATCTCTCCCGTCATTCAGTTCATAAGCCGGTGCATGCGTCACAAGGATATCAAATCCCCTCCTTCTGAGCAGCTGAAACCAGAGTTTGTGTACGCGTTTTTTCATGCCGCGCTCTGTATACTGATGCTCTCCCGGTTTATAGCGCATAGAACCGCCCAGCCCCAGGATCCGGACCCCTTTGTACACATAAATCTGATCGTCGATGCAGATGCATCCTTCCGGCGGAATCTGCGCATATTTATCATCGTGATTTCCGCACACATAGAGTACCGGTGCTGATGTAAATGTTGCAAGGAACGAAAGATAATGAGGATCCAGGTCACCGCAGGAAATGATTAAATCAATTCCCTGCAGTTTACTTTTTTCAAAATGATCCCATAAATATGCAGATTCTTCGTCTGCAATCGCAAGTATCCTCATAATCTCTTTAGCCTTTCTTCTCTATTCCCTGCTGCTGGATCGTGGGCTTGGTTTCTTCAAGCATTTCATCTGCTTTCGGAATCGTTCCGATCACATTCTCCGCCAACCAGTCCATCGTCACAATTTCTTCCGGCGTCAGATCTCTGGAAGGATCTGACTGTACAATTCCAGTCTGAGAATAGAGCACTCCCGAGAACGGATTAAACTCTCCACTACTGATTGTTTTCTTCAGCAGCTCAACCAAACGTTTGGTGCCAATCGGCAGGCTGTCTGAGCAAATAACATCGATCGCGCCGGATGACATTCCCCACCAGTAATTGATTGCTTTCAGTTCCGTAGATTTATCATCGTATTTCCATGTTCCGTCCATAATCGTCCGAATCAGCTGTTCGTAGAATTTTCCCCAGTGCCACAGAGGCATGGCAAGACTTCTCGGATACCCCTCTTCCATCCGGTAAATACCAAAATATCTGGAGGACTCTTCCGGAATCACCATATCCATACCGGAAATAATGTTTGCCCCTGATTTCCGGATATTTTCAAGCGCATCACTATCTTTTTTCTTATACCATTCCAGATAGACCTGTGCTCTCGGATTGATCATTTTCGCTCCCAGCGCAAATGCATTGATATTGGCAATAGCACCAAAGATCGGGTAATCGGCCAGATATGCGATCTTGTTATTCTCAGCCATCGCGCCTGCAATCGCTCCCATCAGGAATTTCGCCTCATGCATACGGGCGTAGTAAGTCCGGATATAACGATGAGAAGTATTCAAAGAACAGTTCAGAATCCGGATATCCTGATTTGCGATCGCCGCTTTCACACTGGCCTGTGTAAAGGCCGGTGTCGTCGTAAATACGATATTACATCCATTTTGGATTGCCTCACCTATCACGTCTTCTACTGTCTCCGGCGTGACATTATCATAATACACGGTCGTAACTTCGTCCGGGAACGTCTGCTCCAGATGCAGTCTTCCAAGCTCATGGGCATATGTCCATGCGGAAGATGACGGCGTTTTTTCATATATAAAGGCAATCTTAAGCTTCGGCGAACTCAACGGGAGAAGACGGCTCAGAAGTGGTTTCTTCTCGCTTGTCGGATTCATCTTAAGCTCCACTTCTTTGTCGACACCGATCAGCTCAAATTCTTCCCAGCTCTTGGTAATCATTTCTTTCAGCTCACTGCTGGTCTTTTCTTCCAGTGTCTGATAACCGTAAAGCTTAATGAAAGCCAGAAATGCATCCCCCGCCGTAACCGGGAGTTTCTCTCCGCCTCTTGCTTTAAATTCAGCAGTAAATCTTGAATAAGCCGAACTGAACGTCAGCTTTTCATCCTCACTCCACACCTCATTCGTGCCTTTTCCGACAGCCTCCTGCAGCTTTTTAAAACTACCTTCCTGACTGAACCAAATATAATTGATCTTAGACAAGTCATAGAAATCGAGAAACTCATAATATATTTTGTTTTCTTTTTCATCGGTACGTTTTGGTATAATCCTCGTTACCGTACCCGGAATAGACGTAACACCATAATATTTCATGACACTGACACGCTTATTTCCTTCTTCTACATAGAATTTATTCATAAATTCATACGCCTTGATCGGATCCCTCAAGCCTTCATTTTCATGAATAGTACTTAAGGTCGCCCATTTCTGCGCAAACTCTGTATTTTCCCTCAAAATCGGCATAAAATTTCCGGCAAATGCATTACTTCTTCCACCATGTCTCGTACCCACGATCTGATCCATCGGGATCTGAACCAATCCAAGCGGCACTTCTGAAAATGTTCCCTTTGTCGGGAGTATATCATCAAGGACAGGAAGTGTCGGTCTGACTCCCCGAAGCATCCTTGACTGATAATCGCGTTTTCCAGCTTTATATGCTTTGCTATATTCTTCTGATGACATAAAATATCCTCCTTTGAGAATTTACTGATCCATCTTATACTTTCTATACAAGGATACCTTCTTCTCGATTGGAAATCAAGCCTTTCCATATAAAATAATTTTGCCTGTATTTCACGCCGATCTATCGGCTGAAGATTCCCCGGCTACAGTTCTCGATCCGCGATAATACGTCCTTTTTTCAGATTTGGCTCGATAAAATTCTTCCGCGAGTAATCCCACAACTCCTCCGAACCTTCTGCCGTTCGTTCATTTCTCTTTAAAATCTGTGAAAGCTTCACCTGATGTTCTTCCCATGCTTTTCCGTCCGTCGCCGCATTCAACATGATTGGCTGAACGTTATCCATGGTTCTTGCGAATCTGGCTTCCGGTGTCTTTCTCTCTTCAAATTCTTCCCAGAGTTTTCTCAGCCGCTGTCCCTGATCCTTGGGGAGCAGTCCGAAAATGCGTTCCGCAGCTTTTTCCTCTCTTTCACTCTGGGTTGCCTTCGCGGCTTCATCATAGGCATAGGTATCCCCGGCATCAATCTCCACGATATCATGGATCAGAAGCATGGTAACTGTTTTCAGCACATCGATCGGCTCATTGGAATATTCACTAAGGAGAATCGTCATCAGTGCCATGTGCCATGCATGCTCTGCATCATTTTCCTTTCTGGCAGCGCCTGTGAGATAGGTCTGGCGGCCGATGAACTTTTCTTTGTCAATTTCACGGATAAAATCGAATTGTTGATCCAGGCGGGATTGTTCCGGGTGGGATGGGGTGATTTTTTTGGTATTCATAAGGGGAACTCCTTTCTTTTGGGGGTGGGACATTCGAAAGGCGCCCTGTCGGGCTGTTTCGAATGGAAGTTTGTGGGGTGTGTCGTTTTGTTTTTTGATAATACCCACGGATTGTTCCGCACTTCGTGCTCCCACAATCCTCCAATCATTCGAAATCCGCCCTGACGGGCTGTTTCGAATGGAAGTTTGTGGGAGTGTATCGTTTTGTTTTTTGATAATACCTACGGATTGTTCCGCACTTCGTGCTCCCACATCTTCGCTCCGCTTCGGTCGGCGCTATACGGATGTCCACTGGACATCCAGTGCCCTCCAATCATTCGAAATCCGCCCTGTCGGGCTACTTTCTCATGATTGAGCGGGCATCAAGGACATGAGTTTTCATGCGAGCATGAAACTCATGTCTTTGATGCCCTGGTATTATCAAAAAACCCCGCAGATTTCTCCGCGGGGCTTCCCTCTTCTCTCTCAAGCGTTAAGCAAATCGTCTTATCTTATGCAAGTGCTTTCTTTGCTACGTCAGCGATTGCTGCAAATCCTGCTGCATCGTTAACTGCGAGCTCAGCAAGCATCTTTCTGTTCATGTCAACACCAGCTACTTTTAAGCCGTGCATTAACTTGCTGTATGATAAACCATTGATTCTTGCAGCAGCGTTGATACGTGCAATCCATAACTGACGCATCTGACGCTTTCTCTGCTTTCTTCCAGCGTAGGAAGATGTAAGAGCTCTCATAACAGACTGTTTTGCAACTCTGTACTGTTTAGAACGTGCTCCTCTGTATCCTTTCGCTAATTTTAAAGTTCTATTATGTTTCTTTTTAGCGTTCATGCCGCCTTTAATTCTTGCCATTTCTTACTCCTCCTTCTATCGTTAACCCTATCTTAGAGATATGGTAATACTTTCTTCATGTTCTTTACGTTAGTAGCATCTGTGATAGTTGACTGTCTAAGATTTCTTTTTCTCTTTGTAGATTTCTTAGTTAAGATATGGCTCTTGTAAGCTTTATTTCTTTTTAACTTACCTGTTGCAGTTTTTTTGAAGCGCTTTGCAGCTGCTCTATTTGTTTTAATTTTTGGCATGATGATTTCCTCCTTAATATAAAATGTTTATTTTTAACGTTTTTCAGTTAAAACCATGCTCAGACTTCTGCCTTCCAGTTTGGCCGGTTTTTCAACAACAGCAACATCTTTCAGCATATCTGCAAAATCATCAAGGATATGTTTACTCTGCTGCATATGGGCCATTTCTCTACCTCTGAAGCGAAGTGTAACTTTGACTTTATTACCTTTCAAAATGAACTTCTTCGCATTATTCATCTTGGTATTCATATCATTCGTATCAATATTCGGTGAAAGACGCACTTCTTTAACTTCGACAGTCCTTTGCTTTTTCTTTGCTTCTTTTTCTTTTCTCGCCTGTTCGTAGCGGTATTTACCATAATCGATGATCTTACATACAGGCGGCTTTGCTGTCGGAGCGATCTTAACCAGATCGAGTTCCGCTTCCTGTGCCAGCTTCATTGCTTCCTTTGCTGACATAATTCCTAATTGTTCCCCACTCTCGCTAACGACACGCACCTCTCTGTCGCGGATTTGTTCGTTGATCATTAAATCGCTAATTGTTGTGCACCTCCATAAATAAAAATAAGTGAATAGTTCTCAGACCATCCACTTCTCATTGCA
This sequence comes from Bariatricus sp. HCP28S3_A4, assembly GCF_052066395.1. Classification (NCBI taxonomy): domain Bacteria; kingdom Bacillati; phylum Bacillota; class Clostridia; order Lachnospirales; family Lachnospiraceae; genus Bariatricus; species Bariatricus sp. HCP28S3_A4. The sequence continues at coordinate 156,125 of NZ_JBQHSE010000004.1, forward strand.
CAAAACACCCTTTCACGGTATACTGTCATCGATATCAAACCATTAGTCGCTCGATTGCGCTAAGGTGAGAGTGGACACTCTGCTTTCTTTTTCGCTTCACGCAAATATTAATCTAACACATTTCTTATCCCGTGTCAACAGTTATTTCTTTATTTTTGTTTGTTTATTAATTTCCTCAATATAACCATAAAATAATTGATTTATTTCCATCATCATGTCATAATCATACTACTTGCATATCATACAAGGAGGTTTTTCATGCAAACAAGAAGTAATTTTTCCAACAAACTGGGATTTGTTCTGGCCGCTGCCGGTTCTGCGGTAGGACTCGGCAACATCTGGCGTTTCCCATATCTGGCTGCCAAATATGGAGGAGGCAGCTTTCTTCTGGTCTATTTGATTCTTACAGTCACATTCGGCTTCACGCTCATGATCGCCGAGACTGCGCTTGGACGTAAGACCGGGCTGAGCGCCATCGGCGCATTTCAGGCACTTGACAGGCGTTTCGGATTTTTGGGGATCCTCGCTTCTATCGTGCCGGTCATTATTTTTCCTTATTATTCTGTCATCGGCGGATGGGTGACCAAATACCTTTTTACGTTTCTTTCCGGTGAGATAACGGCTGCTGCGGACAATAATTATTTTCCGGATTTTATCGGCGAAACCGGCGGTCCGATCGTGTGGTTCAGTATTTTTTTACTTGCGACCTCAGTTATCGTCATGCTGGGTGTCGAAAAAGGGATCGAGAAAGTGAGCAAAGTCATGATGCCTGTCCTCATCATCCTGACACTGTTTATCGCAGTTTATTCCTGTACGATTGACGGTGCCATGGAAGGGGTCGCTTATTATCTGAAGCCGAGCCTGCAGCATTTTTCTGTCAAAGCAATCCTCGCTGCCATGGGACAGATGTTTTATTCTATGTCACTTGCTATGGGGATCATGGTCACTTATGGTTCTTATATGAAGAAAGAAAATCATCTGGAAAGTGCCGTCCGTCAGATTGAGATTTTTGACACGGGAATTGCTTTTCTGGCCGGACTGATGATCGTTCCGGCTGTGTTCGCTTTTTCCGGCGGTGACAGCTCTGCGCTCAGCGCCGGGCCGGGACTGATGTTCATCACGCTTCCGAAAGTATTTAACAGCATGCCTATGGGGCAATTGGTCGGAGCTGTTTTCTTCCTGCTGGTACTTTTAGCGGCACTCACATCTGCCATTTCCCTGATGGAAACGATCGTCTCCATTATCATGGACCGTTTTCATCTGAACCGTACCGCGTCCAGCCTGATCGTGACTGCTTTTTCCTTTGCGCTGGGCATTCCCTCCTCTCTGGGATTCGGCAGGCTGAAGCACATTTCCCTGGGTGGAATGTCGATCCTCGATATGATGGATTTCATAAGCAACAGTATTCTGATGCCGATTGTCGCAATTCTTACCTGTCTGTTCGTCGGTTTTATCATAAAACCGAAAACGATCGTCGACGAAGTGAAAGAAACAGATGGGACATTTAAATCCGAAAAAATGTTTTCGTTCATGATTAAATGGATTGCACCATGGTTTCTGGCTGCAATTTTCGTAAGCTCGATTGCAAGTGCTCTGGGGATTCTCGCGCTGTAGATCCTGCACTTTAGTTGCAACTCTTTCATGGAAACAGAAAAACGGATATTTTTCATTTTAGAAGAACAGAGGGGCGTAACCTGTCAGCAGGTCACGCCCCTTATTTTCATGATTCTTTCTAAATTTATCTCTTTTCTCCCATACAGAACACTGCCACCACGCCCGGGCCGGTATGGCTTCCGATCACGCTTCCGATGCAGTTGATCAGGATATTCTCGATCCCCATCTTCTCTCTGACCAGCTTTGCCACATACTGGGCATCCTCTTCGCAGTCGCCATGGGTGATCATGATGATATCATTCTCCCATCCTTTGGACTGCTCCACTGCCATGTTCACAATATGCTGAAGTGCTTTTTTGCGTCCTCGCTGTTTTCCGATCACCTGAAGCTCTCCGTTGTCATTCATATGAATGATCGGCTTGATCTGGATCATCGTTCCCATGATAGCCGCCGTTTTGGACACTCTTCCGCCTCTGTGAAGGTGGTTCAGGTCATCGATCGCGACATTATGGCAAATGTGCAGTTTGTTTTCTTCGGTCCATTTTGCCACTTCTTCCAGGCTCTTTCCGGCGCGCTTTAACTGGACTGCTTTATAAACCAGAAGTCCTTCTCCTAAGCAGGCGCACAAGGAATCCACCGTAATGATCTTACGCTCCGGGTATTCCTCCATCAGTTCTTCAGCAGCCATCCGGATACTGTTAAATGTTCCGCTGAGTGCAGAAGAAAATCCGATAAACAGAATGTCCTTTTCTTCCTTCACATACGGTTCCAGTGCTTTTTTTGCCTGCTCCGGATTCACCTGGGAAGTGGTCGGAAGAGAACCGGCTCTAATTTTGTCAAAGAATTCTTTTCCGCTGAGCCCGCTCATATCTTCATACGTAACGCCATCCATAATGTAGGACAACGGAATATAAGGCACCTGCAGCTCTTCTATCAGATACTCTTTTGGTAAATCTACCGTACTGTCTGTCATAATTATATATTCACTCATTTGAAACCCTCCTGTAATACTATCTTGTTTCATTTGTTTCCCAGTTCTTCAGAACTTTCCTGATTGTAATTGTAAAAAGAACGATCGTCGTAAGTACCGAAAGGATATCTGCCACCGGTTCTGCATAATATACGCCCATAACACCGAAAAACCGCGGCAGGATCATAGCCAGCGGGATCAAAAGGATCACTTTACGCAAAAGAGCGATAAACAATGAAGCTTTTGCCTGTCCCAGGGCGATAAATGTAGTTTGACATGCCATCTGTATCCCGAACAATGTCGTTCCGAGGAAATAGACCGGCATAACCTGATTGGTAACTGTAAGAAGCTCTTCTTTATTCGTAAAAAGCCCACTGAACACCTGCGGGTGCAGGATGGCAATCCCACTCATCACCAGTGTCACCGTCAGGCAGATCGTCACCATACGTTTAAAGGTGCCGAGTACCCGTTCTTTATTGCCTGCTCCATAATTATAGCTGATGATCGGCTGCATTCCCTGATTCAGTCCCTGTACCGGAACAGAGATCAGCTGCATGACACTGGTCAGGATCGACATGGAGCCCACATAAAGGTCACCTCCATAAATCTTCAGCCTGCTGTTCAGTGTAATCATCACCAGCGATTCGGTACTCTGCATGATAAAGGGCGAAATGCCGAGTGCTGCAATATGGCGGATCATTCTTCCGTCCAGCCGTACATAGTCTTTGCGAATGCGGACCACACTCTTTTTAGAAGTCAGGAATCTGACAACCCATACTGCGCTCGCCGCCTGTGAAAGGATTGTTGCAAATGCCGCACCCCTGACTCCCATTTTCAAAACGAAAATAAAAATCGGATCCAGGATAATATTGATCACTGCTCCGATGAGGACCGACAGCATCGCTGTCCTTGCATTCCCCTGTCCACTGATAAACGTATTCAGTCCCAGCGCAAACTGTACAAATATCGTTCCCAGAAGGTAAATGGTAATGTACTCGCTGGCATAAGTAATGGTATTTTCCGTCGCGCCGAACATATAAAGCACCGGCGTCTTCACGATCAGGAAAATAACCGTAAGCGCGATCGAGAACGTAATAAGAAGTGCCGTACAAGTCCCCAGAATCTTTTCTGCCTGCTCGTAATTCTTCTTGCCGAGTTCAATTGAAGCAAGCGGTGCACCTCCCATACCTGCAAATGCACTGAACGCCGAGATAATCATAATAATCGGGAACGTCACTCCCACACCTGTCAGCGCCATATCGCCGTACCCTTCAATATGACCAATGTAAATCCGGTCAATGATATTATAGAGTACATTAATCAGCTGGGCCGCAACCGCCGGAAGCGCGAGACTTACAATCAACCTTCCAAGCGGCTCCGTGCCCAGCCTTTCATCCTGTTTTTTCTCCATATTATAACCTGCTTTCTCATAATTTCAACAGATAGATTATAATATGCTTTTCCTTTTTTCACAAGCGTTCCCAGATCATCTTAAGATTCTTTTTACAGTTTTTGTAAAAAATAATCTCTCATTTAAGGTAGTTTGACATTCAAATAACTTTTTCCAGACAGTGTTTTATTGACACAGATACACCAGATTACGATCACGCATCCGATAACAAATCCAACCAGATTAAAGACTGCGGTCAGAATCAGAAGCAATAGACGCATGAATTTGAGTGCGTAACCCAGTTCAAAATTCGGCTGTGTGTAATTGGCAACGGAAACAAACGCCATGTAAAGCATCACTTCGGAGTTGAACCATCCTGATTGCACCGAAAACTCGCCCATAACAATACCTGCGATCACACTGAGCGGCGTACTTAACATGCTTGGCGTATTCAACGCAGCAAGACGTAATCCGTCGATCGCCAGTTCCAGGATAAGGATCTGGTAAATCAGCGGGACATTGACCGTATCCCTTACAACGACGAAATCAAAAGCCTTCGGCACCCACTGAGGGTTCTGCATCAACAGAAGAAAAAGCGGCACCACGAAGATGGTCAGCACGGTGATGATCGCTCTGGAGACCTTCAAATAAATATTTGTAATGGGCGGGAAATAGTGATCATTCGCCTCCTCGATCATATCAAAGATCGAAGTCGGAACAACCAGCGCAGACGGCGAATTGTCAACCAGAAGAATAATCTTCCCCTCCAGAAGGCAGGCTGCAGCTGTGTCGGGACGCTCTGTAAATTTGAACTTCGGAAAAGGATTGAACCATTTCCTCTTGAACAGTGCTTCCGCCAGACTCTGCTGATTCATGCGAAGATCATCCACATGAATATCCGCAAGCTTCTTCCGGATATTCTGGAGCATTTCCTGATCCACCCGATCCGCCATGTAGCAAATCGCTACATCCGTTCGGGTGCTTTTGCCCACTTCAGACATTTCCATGATCAGATTCTCATCCCGGATCCTGCGCCGCATCAACGCTGTGTTGAACACGATCGTTTCCACGAATCCGTCTCTTGATCCACGCAGGGATTTGTCTTTCTCCGGCTCTTCCACGCTCCTGGCCGGATAGGTTCTGCAGTCGATCGCAACGCACGCCTCATAACCTTCAATAAAAAGACAGGTCACCCCCGACAGGATATTTTTCACGATCTCATCAAAATTTCCAAGGATGTCTACCTCCACATAAGGCACATTTTTCTCTGCAAATGCGGTTGCATCATCGGGCATATCTTCCGGCTTGATATGAAAAAATGAATCCATGATTTTCAGCATCGATTCATCTTTTGTAAAACCGTCAATAAAATAGAACGTTCCTTTCCGTCCTCCGATTTCCATAGTCCGTTGTATGATGTCAAAGCTCTCCTGCACGGGAAGAATGCCGGATATCTTTCGGATATTATCCTCCAGTTTTTTACTTACCTCTAAATCTTCCATATTGAAATTCCTCCATATGGAATCATTCTTCCCGTCAGAAGGTGAAATTATACGATATTTTCTCTATTTTACAGCCGCTCCAGATCCTTCATCCATACTGCGGCACAGGCGTCACTCGGCATACGCCAGTCTCCTCTCGGTGAAAGTGCCACCGTACCGATCTTCGGTCCGTCTGGAAGACAGGATCGTTTAAACTGCTGTGCAAAGAACCGTTTGTAGAACGTCTTCAGCCATTTCAGTATGATCTCGTCCTCATACACACCCGCAAAAGCCAGCTTTGCCAGCCGGTAAATCTTGGACGGTTCAAATCCGAATCGCAATACATAGTAGAGATAAAAATCATGCAGCTCATACGGACCCACCAGATCTTCCGTCTTCTGCGCGATCTCTCCGTCTTTCGGCGGCAGAAGTTCCGGGCTGACCGGTGTATCCAGCACATCCAGAAGCACTGCCTTTAATTCCTCATCCCGGCAGGTATCCGCATAATACTGTACCAGATGCCGCACGAGCGTCTTCGGCACAGAAGCGTTGACTCCGTACATGGACATATGATCGCCATTATAGGTAGCCCATCCGAGTGCCAACTCCGACATGTCTCCGGTACCGATAACCATCCCCCATTCCTGATTGGCAATGTCCATCAGAACCTGGGTTCTCTCCCTTGCCTGAGAATTTTCATAGGTCACATCATGCACCTCTTCATCGTGCCCGATATCCCGGAAATGGGTCTGCACCGCATCCGCGATCCGCACTTCTTTTAATGTTGCTCCCAGCTTCACTGACATCCGGCATGCATTTTGATAAGTTCTGTCGGTCGTGCCAAAGCAGGGCATCGTCACCGCAATGATATCCTCCCTTTTCTTCCCCGCCATGTCAAATGCCTTGGCAGTCACCAGAAGTGCCAGCGTTGAATCCAATCCTCCGGAAATTCCCACAACTGCCGTTCTGGAATTGGTGTGTACAAGCCGCTTCTTCAGCCCCATCGCCTGGATCATCAGAATTTCCTCACAGCGCCGGTCTCTCTCAGACTGATTCTGCGGCACAAACGGCGCCGGAGAAAATTCTCTGGTGAGATCCGTCTCTTCCACCGGAATCGTAAATAGAATCCTTGGCAGGATCCGCTCTTCCTTCGTCAGGAAGGTAGTATTCTTTCTGCGCTCACTTAAAAGCCTGCAGATATCGATTTCACTTAGGATCATTTCATTCGCAAAACGTCTTGCTTCTTTTAAAATCGTTCCGTTTTCCGCGATGATATTGTGGCCGCCGAACACAACATCGGTCGTCGACTCACCATCCCCCGCATTGGCATAGACATACCCTGCGATCAGACGTGCGGACTGTCCTTTAATCAATTCCTCCCGGTAACTGTCCTTGCCGATGGTCTCATCACTTGCCGAACAGTTGACCAGGATCACCGCTCCTTCCCTTGCCGCATCAATACTCGGTGGAATCGGTGACCAGACGTCCTCACAGATTTCCGCGGATACAACAAGCTCCTTCATCTCCGCTGCCTGGTAAAGGATCTGCGGTCCGAACGGAATTTCCTTCCCACCAAACGAAATCATCCGTACTTTCTTTGGTCCCGGACGGAACTGACGCATCTCATAGAATTCTCCGTAGTTTGGAAGAAACGACTTAGTCGTAAATCCCAGGATTTCCCCGTTATTAAGCGCTGCAGCCACATTATAGAGCTCCCCGTCCACCGAAAGCGGCATTCCTACAAATACAAGACTGTTTCCTTCCTTCGTTTCTTTTGCAATGAACTGAATTGCTTTTTCAGATTCTTTTAGAAGAATATCCTGTGTAAACAGATCGCTGCAGGTATAACCGGTAAGGCAGAGCTCCGGAAATACAATGATCTTCGCACCTTCCTGCTCGGCCTCTTTAATCTTCCTGCGAACTTCCTCACAGTTATGCCACACATCCGCCACCCGGATATCCGGCGTCACTGCCGCCACTTTGATAAATCCATGCTTCATGTCTTTTCTCCTATCTCTTTGCGTGCTTCAGAATCTCCTTCAGTTCTTCCACACTGAACTTATATGCCGTGTTGCAGAAATGGCATTTTACCTCCACTTCTTTTCCTTCATCGATCATACTCTGAATGTCCTTTTTCCCGATGCTGATGATTGCCTTTTCAATTCGCTCATGCGAACAATTACAGAAGAAATTTGCCGGGATGGTATCGGTGATCTCGATGTCCAGCCCTTCAAGGACCCGTTCCAGCATCTGTTCCGGTGTATGGCCGTCATCCAGCATCTGTGTCACAGATGAGATTTTCTGAATATTTTCTTCCAGACGGCTGAGCACCTCATCTGTCACAAACGGCATCACCTGCACAATAAACCCACCGGCGCAGTGCACCGTATTGTCTTTGTTCATCAGCACACCAAGTCCTACGGAAGATGGCACCTGCTCACTGGTCGCAAAATAATAGGTCAGATCCTCCGCGATCTCGCTGGTCTGAAGGATTGTCTGACCCACATAGGGTTCCTTCATTCCCATATCTTTAATCACATTCAAAAGACCGATTCCCACCGCTCCGCCTACATCCAGCTTCCCGTTCTTCGGCGGCAACATGGCATCCGGATTTTCCACAAATCCTTTCACATTCGCTTTTGCATCTGCGGTGACGGTGATGCCCCCAAGCGGCCCATCTCCCTTGATCTGCAGCGTCAGAACATCCGTGTCATTCTTCATCATACTTCCCATCATAGCGCCTGCCGTAAGAAGACGCCCAAGAGCAGCCGTTGCCACCGGGCTGGTATTATGGCGCCTTCTCGCCTCCTCGACCAGATTTCCCGTCGTCGCTGCGAATGCACGCACCTGCCCATCTCCTGCTGTTGCTCTTACAATATAATCCTTCATATTTTAACTCTCCTGTCTGTATATTTTTCCACAAAACCAGAAATTTATTTCTTGATTTTCCCTTTTTCTCTTGCAATCACATAGATTCTTTCGCTGTCTTCCTTCGGCGCTTCGCGGGTAAATGCGTCATAGGCCGTCACAAACTCCAACCCCGAATCTTTGATCATGCGTATCATCTCATCCAGTGTATAGCCTCTCTGAAAATGTGTCTCCTCGTATCTGCGGAACAGATTCTCTTTCTCACGGATAAAAATACTCAGCTCGTACTCATTGATCCGTTCTTCTTCATAGTAATAATTATCCCAGATGAAACTGCAGTCTTCGCGATTTTCAGCGATCGTCCGGTCTCCCAAAATCTCACGGTATTTATATAGCGTATTAAAATCAAAAATAAACACGCCGCCCGGGTCCAGATAATTATTTACCAGACGGAACACCTCCGTAAGATCTTCTTCCTCATCGATGTAATTCACCGAATCACAGACACTTACCACTGCGCGCACCGTGCCGTAAAGCTCGAATTCACGCATATCCTGCAGAAGATACAAGATATCATGGCCGGATTTTTCCCGCTTCTCCATCGCGATCTCCAGCATTTCCTCTGCATTATCCACGCCGATCATATCATACCCTTCCTTAGCCAGAAGCTCCGTCATATTTCCGGTCCCGCATCCAAGATCAAGAACCAGACCGTCGTTCACACCGTACTCATTTAAAAGCCCTGTCAGGTATACCGCCCACTCTTCGTATGGAATATTGTCCATGAAGGTATCGTAAACGCGGGCAAAACTTGTATATGTATCCATAAATCTTATCTCCCGTCTAAATAGCCCTTTTCACTCCCTATATTGTATCCTTTGGAACGCACTTTGACAACCCAATTTTTTGCCGCATACGAAAGTCCTTGCAAAAGTCTATTCACCGGCTATTTGCAGTCACACTCCTTTCTTTGCTCTTTCATATCCAGGATTCTCAGATAATGATTTGCCTCTCTCAGGATGTGTTCAATCAAAAGCGGATTATTCTTTTTTAATTTGCTTCCAAAATATTTGACTTGACATCTATTCCTAAAAACTGCTATCATGTTTTATGTCGTGTGGCCATAAAAGGTGTAAATCCAGATTGCTGGATTTACACCTTTTTTCTTTTGCGAAACTGTGATGCAACCGCGCACACCGGCCATACACATAATACAGGTTATGGTAGCTTTCCTGGTGTGCTGACACGTTGATATCTGATAAAACTTCGTAGAATCATTTCCCATCGTCAAGGAGCTTTGTCTAAATATCAATGCGTCAGTGTACTAATTAAAAAAAGTCTCCTAAAAAACACGAAGGAGGTTCATATGAGCGAAGAACTATCTATGAACAAATTAGGAACGATGAAAATCAGCAAGCTGATGCTGTCAATGGGGATTCCAATGATACTTTCTATGATGCTCCAGGCGGTTTATAATATCGTTGACAGCGCTTTCGTTTCCAACATGCCCGTAAATGGAGAAATGGCACTAAACGCACTGACTCTTGCTTTCCCGGTGCAGATGCTGATGGTGGCAATCGGAATCGGCACCGGAGTCGGCACCAATGCCCTTCTTTCCAAAAGTATTGGGCAGGGTGATTACAAAAAGGCAAGCAAAGTAGCGGGAAATTCTCTGTTTCTGGGATTCGTCATTTATATTCTGTTTCTATTATTTGGAATTTTCGGCGTCGGCGTTTACGCTTCCAGTCAGACTTCGAATCCGGAAATCAAAGAAATGGTGGTCACTTACCTCAGAATCTGCTGTATCGCTTCGATGGGAATCGTATTTTTTTCAATTTTTGAGAAACTACTGCAGGCTGCGGGGCATTCTATGTATTCGACCATTGCACAGATTGCAGGGGCTGTCATTAATATCGTGCTTGACCCTGTGCTGATCTATGGGCTTTTTGGTATTTCCGCACTGGGAGTTGCAGGTGCTGCGTACGCGACTATTCTCGGTCAGATTGCATCCGCCCTTTTAGGACTCATTTTCCATCTGACTCAGAACAAAGAGATTACAAACGGTCTGAAATATATGAAGCCGAGTCCACGGATCATCAAAGCAATCTATTCCATCGGTCTTCCGGCCATTATCGCGCAGGCGCTGATGTCTGTCATGACCTACGGAATGAACATTATTCTCGGAAGCATCAGCGAGTCTGCTGTTACAGCCTATGGTCTGTACTATAAAGTACAACAGTTTATTCTCTTTGCGGCCTTCGGTCTCAGAGATGCGATCACGCCGATCGTTTCTTTCAACCATGGTATGCGCAGTAAACGCCGTGTAAAAGAAGGGGTCAAATACGGAATGCTCTACACAATCTTGATCATGATCATCGGACTTGCAGCGATCGAGCTGCTCGCCGTACCGTTTTCATCCCTTTTCGGATTATCCGGAACCACACAGGATATCTGCATCAGCGCGATGAGAATCATCTCACTCAGTTTTATTTTCGCAGGAATGAACATCGCTTATCAGGGAATCTTCCAGGCCCTGGACAGTGGATTGGAATCCTTGATTATTTCTGTACTGAGACAATTTTTATTTGTATTGCCGGTTGCCTGGGTATTTTCCTTATTTGCAAGAGAATCACCCGATCTGATCTGGACCGTGTGGCTGACATTTATCATCGCCGAGACATTATCCTGCATCATCGCAACCGTTTTTATGAAAAGAATCAACCATAACGTCATTTCAAAACTGGAGGGATAAACCTATGAAAACGATCATCACAATCAGCCGCGAGTTCGGAAGCGGCGGGCGTTTCATCGGAGAAACGCTGGCAAAGGAACTGAATTTTACATTCTATGACAAGAATATCATCGAACAGGTGGCAAAAGAAACTGGATTTTCCAAAGAATACATCGCCGAGCGCGGGGAATATGCTCCGACCCACAACCGTTTTTCTTATGCATTCGTTGGAAGAAATGCACAAGGCGGCTCTGTAGATGATTATATTTACCAGAAACAGCGCAATATTATCCGCGATATTGCAGAAAAAGGAAACTGTGTCATCGTCGGAAGATGTGCCGACTATATCTTACAGGACAGAACCGACGTGCTGAATGTATTTATCCACGGAAATGAAGAAGAAAAATGCCAGCGAATCATGAAACTCTATGAGAAATCAAGAAAAGAAGCGCTTGCCATGATGAAGGATACGGACAAGAAAAGATCGATCAACTACGCCTACCATACAGAGCAAAAATGGGGAGATACACGCAACTATGCCTTATGCATGAACAGCAGTATCCTCGGATATGAAACCTGTATGGAACTCATAAAAAAAAGTATGGAATAAATCCATACTCCTGCACATCCCAGATCGCCTCCAAGCGCCAGAAGCGCGAACATCGCAGTTCCACCCTTCGGAAACGCCGCGGATGCTTTGCTGAAGGTTCCGGGCCAAATCATAAATCGGTCCAGATTGATGCGGTCACTGTCTTATTATATTGATTTTTCATACTGTGCTTCATCTTTTCCTCTGCTTTTACAAAAGATTCTCGATATTTTTCCTGATCTTCTCAGAAACTTCCCGGAAAACTCTCAATTCTTCCTCCGAGATTCCTTCCAGAATCTTCTGGTTCATCTCCTCTCTTCTTTTCGTCATCTCAACCACGATCTCTCTGGCAGAATCCGAAATCTTATAATGAACATATCGCCGGTCATTCGTATCCGGAATCGCAATGATATAACGGCGCCTGCAGAGGCTGTCGACCGCCTGGGAAATGTGGCCTCTGTTCATCAGCAGCTGCTGATGAATGTCGGTAGAAGTATCATGCATCCCACTATGAGAGAGAAAATATAAAATTTCCAGTTCCGCCTTTTTCATATCATATTTCTGACGCAGTTCAAGGCTCTGCTCTTCCAGCAGCTTCTTAAACTGCCCGCCTTTCAGAATCATCTCCATTTGAACATCCATTTTATCACCTGCTCCTATCCAAAATATTCCTACCAGAATTTTAGCACATTCTTTCCAATCCGTCATGGGTAAAATACATAATCCGTTGCTTAGATTACAAAAGGAACAGTGTCAAAACACTGTTCCCTCTAAACAACTTCCTATATTTATTAATTATTCCACAATTTTTCAATCTTCGGAACAGCCAAATACATCTGTGCCGCGATATTAGTCGTCGCTTTCACACCCTGAACCTGCGGTACCACATAGTAGCAATAACGTGCTCCGTTTTCCACTTCATCATCAAGATAAAGATTGTCATCTTTAATCACTGCAATTCTGGCAAAATTACTTTCCCCGAATTTCTTACGATAAATGCGATACTCGCTTGCCCCATTCACTTTAGTCCATGAAACTTCAATACCATCCACTGCATTCTTCAAATCAATTGAAGTATGAATGATGGACTCGGTCTCTGACCATGCTGAATAGTAGGTTGTAGAGCCGGCAGAATTGAAAGCACGGACTCTGACATAGTAACGGTCTCCCTTCTTCAGTCCGCCAATCACTTCCTGAAGCTTCTGAGTAGACGGAACATCGATGGATTTGCTTCCGTTAAACGCACTGTTTGTACTGTAGCAGATCTGATATCCGGAAGCCATCTCGTTCTCTGTCCATACAACCTTCATTTTTCCGGTTCCTTTTTCTGCCAGTCTTGCAACGATGGCTGCCGTTAATTCTTTTCTGTTTGTTTTAAAATGGAAATATGGTCTTTCCTTGATCACTGTGATATCAGCCGGGTATTCGTATTCTTCCAGTGTTGCGAGGATTGCCGGTCTTACTTCTTCTAATGTCTTGCCTTCATCCAGTTCAACGAATAAATATGGTACAAAATATCCCTCATGATCCTGATCCGGAACTAAACAGAAGAAAGCATCCTTCACACCTTCTGCCTCAACCACACGGCTCTCCATTCTCATCACGAACAGATGTCCACCGCCAAAACGTTCCGTAAACCCACGGCCGAGAACGTGAACAATACCCTGCTCTGTGATATATCCGATATCACCTGTGTGCAGCCAGATTTCACCGTCCGGATGGGCAATCAGTGTACGATCTGTCATTTCCTCACCCATATAGCCGCTGTATCCTAGCATCTTTGTCGGACCATTCATGCACAGTTCTCCGATTTCTCCATATCCCTTCTCTTCCAGGGTCTCTGAATCGAAGATTGCTAAGGTGGTTGCGGGCATCGGCATACCTACACATCCGTCTTTCAGCGGGAACATCGGGTTCGGAAGTGTAAAGCAGGAACCACCTTCACTCTGACCGTAACCGGCACTTAACGTAGCCATACAATTATGTCTGTGGAAGAAGTCTTCAACTTCACGACATTTTCTCTCGTTCATAGCTTCTGCGCCCGGTCCGATCGTTCTCAGATGTGACATATCATAATCATCCGGAATTCTGGTGCTCTTCATCATAATCTCGCACATCATCGGAATCAGTGCCCAGTAGTTCGGTTTTAATTCCATAAACCGGATATCAATATCATTGACCGGACAGAACGGATCCAGATTCACTCTAAGTCCTGCGGACAGCGGGAATACTCCCATGGCTACAGTTACCGCTACCAGAGCCGGTGTCAGAATCGGAATCCACCATGTCTCCTGTACCTCTGTTGGCGGAAGGAAGATTGACATCTGGAACGCAACAGCCACGATATTAGCTCCCGAATGAATAACCAGTTTTGAAATTCCCGTAGATCCACTGGTATATGCTCCGAATAATGGCCTGTTCGGATTCACGGATGCCGCAAAATCTCCGATATAGTTTCTTCCCAGATTCATGAATTCATCCCATGTAAGATCACTTTCACTTGATCCTGCCTCTGCAGAATAACGGGATTCAATTTCCTTCATGATATAATCCGGTATACAATTCTTATCCGCATATTCAAAAGGTGAAACCTTGATCATACGTGTCATAGGTGTCGTTGCTCTGAATAGCTTCTCGTCTTCTTTTGATGTATAGTCATGAACAAAAGCTGTGGATGCTTTTGATTTACGTATTGCAAAACACAGTTCCTCAGGAGTATCATCACGGCAGATCATGGTCGCCCCAATTTTTTCTGCTGCCAGAAGCAGGATAAAATGCGATGGTACTGCCTGTAAGAAAACAGGAATTCTGTCTCCCTCATCAAATCCCAGCACTTTTAATGCCTTAGCGGCAATTTCAACCTCCTGCCAAAATTCTTTCCACGTTATCTTCGTGCCATAATATTCAAATGCGTATTTGTTCTCATCCGGGTTTTTCATTTTCAAAAATGCTTCTACTGTCATTTTCGGTACTTTCAAATCCCGAAGTTCTTCCGGATAGTATTTCAGCCAAGGCTTATCTACACTTGCTTTCCCTGTTAATCCTGTTGTTTCTAAATTCATTTCCTTACCCACTCTTTCGTACTTTCATTTAACCAGAATATCAATATCAGTAAATCGGAAATTCAATTTGAACTCATCGCTTTACCACACTTTCATATCTTCATCAGATTATAAAATCGTATTCACGCCATATATACAAGATCTTCTGATTTCAAATCCAAAACAAAGAATACTCCGAAAGTATACGCCCCAATAATTTCTTTGTCAATAAAGCGAACCGCTTTGTCAATGTGAATCACATTTTTTCACAAATGTAAAATACCCTGTCACATTGATTCCAAGCATTCAACATTTTGTTATTGCAAGCGCATTCTCTACTCTATACTGTATGCTCTTCTATAGGAAATGAACAATTCTTTTTTTTCATGAATATACCGCAGATGGTGCAGAACGTCGCTGTAATTTCACTCTCATCTTCTTTTGCTCCGTTCTGAAGCCAAACGATTGAAGTATTAAATAAGGCTCCTATAAACATATAAAGATAATATTTGTCCATCGAACTGTTTGGCATGTTTCCCGCTATCTCTTCATGGAACCGGTTCAATTTTTCCAGCAGAATCGATCCATAGCCAAACTCACATAGATCCAGCACAAATTCACCGTATTTTTTAAAGCAAGCGAAACTCCTGCAGATATTCTGCTCCGTATAATAATCCGGTCCGCTCCAGTCAATCTCACTGCGATACTCTTCCAGAACATCATCGATCAGCTTCACAAGTACGTCCTCCTTGGAATCATAGTTCCGGTAAAATGAGACCCGGGCCACACCGGCAGTCTGTATCAGCTCTGTAATAGAAATATTCGAAAAACTTTTCTTGTGCATTAAATCAAACAGTGACTTTGTAATATTATCCTTCACACGCATATTTGCTTCTTTTCGTTTATCCATATCTACTCCCACTTCTACCCTGCAATTCCGTCAAAAATCATTACAGTGAATCAACATGTTACAATTTTCTTCATTTTGTATCACTCTTATCCCTTGTTGAATCATTCCAGATGTGATACAGTTGTTTCATATTATTTTATCTATATAATTTGATTTGTCAATAGCAAGGAGAAACTACTTATGAAAACAGCAATCGTAACAGATACCAACAGTGGAATCACGGTAGAAGAAGGCAGACAATCCGGTATTTTTGTTCTTCCCATGCCTGTCATTATAGAAGAACACTGTTATTTGGAAGGAGTCGATATCACAAATGAAGATTTATACCAGGCAATGACGGCTGACAAGAATCTTTCTTCCTCACAGCCCTCACCGGGAGATGTCATGGATCTCTGGAACCGTGTATTAGAAAGCGGATACGATGAGATCGTCCACATTCCCATGTCAAGCGGACTCAGCGGTTCCTGCCAGACAGCGAAACAGCTCGCTCTTGACTATGATTCCAAAGTCCAGGTCGTAGACAACCATCGGATTTCTGTCACCTTAATGGAATCCGTCTATGATGCAAAATTCCTTGCCGACCAGGGAAAATCTGCAGTAGAAACCAGAAAGTATCTGGAAGAAACTGCCTATCAGGCAAGCATTTTCCTGACTGTAAATTCGCTGAAATACCTAAAAAAAAGCGGAAGAATCACATCCTCCGCTGCCGCCATTGCCAATATTCTCAATATCAAACCTCTGCTTACCATACAGGGCGAAAAACTGGATCTCTTTGCCAAAGTAAGAGGAAGCAGGCAAAGTGAAAAGAAGCTGATCGAGGCACTGAAAGCGGACATCGCATCCCGTTTCCTGGATGTTCCGTCAGACAGACTCCAGATCGCGACTGCCGGAACTTTTGAAAAGGAAGAAGACGCAAAACGTTGGGTAGACCTGGTACAATCCGCATTTCCGGATCATCCGGTCTACTATTCACCTCTGTCCTGCAGTATTGCCTGCCATGTCGGAATCAATGCCGCCGGGCTAGGAGCCATTGTGACTGCAAAGCGTAAATAGCGCTTGCAGCCACAGAAATACATTACATTTTCTTAAGCATTCCCTCATTATATTGTGTTGAAATCTTTTGTTTCCCCGGATTTGATGATCACACCGTGCTTTGTCGCCTGACCGATTGCTGCCATGGGAGCCTTCTTCTCCTCCGCTTCCTGCACCATATGTATCATTTTCTGCAAAGAACTATCCTGTCCCACCTCCGTTGCGCGGATGTCAATGGTACCGAACCGATTGATCGTCCCACAGATAACTGCTTCTCCTATCCCTTTATCAACGGGAATCAGAGTCTCGAAGAGAGACTTGCTCATATTCTATATCATTTACGAGAGAACCGCCTGAATCTAACAAGCGTGAACAATAAAAAATTCCAAGTTTAAAAAGAGACCGTGATCCAAGTGATCCGGCCTCTCTTTCTGTTTTATTATTTTGCAACAAAGTTAACAATCTTATTCGGTACATAAATCTCTTTCACAAGATTCTTTCCTTCCAGGAAAGAAGCAATTCTGGAATCCGCCTTTGCAATCGCAAACGCCTCTTCCTTGTCACAGTCTGTCGGAATGACGATGGTTCCTCTGACCTTACCATTTACCTGAACACCGATTTCGATGGTCTTGGCAACGGTTTTTCCCTCATCATATTCCGGCCACGGAGAAACAGTGACAAATCCTTCTCCACCCAAGAACTCCCAGATTTCCTCGCAAAGATGCGGAGCAAACGGGCTCAGCAGCTTGATAAAGATGATCAGATCATCCTTACTCAAATGTCCTTCTGCCGTGATATCGTTGATCAAGGTCATCAGACTCGCGATGGCCGTATTAAATTTCAAGCTCTCAATATCAGAAGATACCTTCTTGATCGTACGATGGATCTTCATTTCCAGCTCATCGGAAACCGGTTCATCGGAAACCAGATCTGTCAGACCCGCAACACGGTCAAGGAACTTCTTACAGCCCTTTACGGAGCTGTCATTCCACGGTGTGGCTGCCCCATAATCTCCCATGAAAAGCACATAGGTACGAAGCGTATCTGCACCATACTCCTCAACAATATCCAGAGGATCGACTACATTTCCTTTGGATTTACTCATCTTATCACCATCCGGTCCTAGGATCAGTCCCTGAATGGATCGCTTTGCATACGGCTCCGGTGTGTTGACTACTCCGATATCATATAGGAAATGGTGCCAGAATCTGGAATAGATCATATGTCTGGTCACATGTTCCATACCACCGTTATACCAGTCAACCGGCATCCAGTATTTCATCTTGTCCATATCTGCCAGTGCATTTTCATTATGCGGGTCAATATATCTCAGGAAATACCAGGATGATCCTGCCCACTGAGGCATGGTGTCTGTCTCACGTTTCGCTGCTGCGCCGCATTTCGGACAGGTGCAGTTTACAAAGGAATCGATCTTGGCAAGCGGTGACTGTCCGTCTTCACCCGGTTCGAAATCTTTCACTCTCGGCAGACGGAGCGGAAGTTCTTCATAAGGAACTGCCACAACACCACAGTTCGGACAATGAATCAGCGGAATTGGCTCTCCCCAGTATCTCTGACGGTTGAATGCCCAGTCTTTCATCTTATACTGGACACCAGCCTCGCCCACACCGGTCTTCTCCAGCTCTTCCAGCATGCGCTCGATGG
Source organism: Bariatricus sp. HCP28S3_A4 (assembly GCF_052066395.1). NCBI lineage: Bacteria > Bacillati > Bacillota > Clostridia > Lachnospirales > Lachnospiraceae > Bariatricus > Bariatricus sp. HCP28S3_A4. Next base: position 174,416 of record NZ_JBQHSE010000004.1, read on the forward strand.
AATCATGCTTATTGGTATATCCGTTCAGGAATCCGGAGTTCACCATCTCGCCGTCACCTGTATAAGCTTCTTTGGAAATGTCTCCGCCTTTAATTACTTCAATAATATCAATATCAAATTTCTTTGCGAAATCATAGTCTCTCTGATCATGTGCCGGCACTGCCATGATCGCTCCGGTACCGTAGCCCATCATTACATAGTCTGCAATGTAGATCGGAATCTTTTTACCGTTGATCGGATTGATTGCTTCCAGTCCCTGGATTCTTACACCCGTTTTATCCTTCACAAGCTGGGTTCTTTCAAACTCCGTCTTCTTCGCACATTCATTGCGGTATGCAATGATTTCATCCATATTGGTCACTTTATCGCAATACTGATCAATAATCGGATGTTCCGGCGCAATAACCATAAAGGTAACACCGAAGAGCGTGTCCGGTCTGGTCGTATAGATTCTTAACTTCTCGTCCAATCCATCAATTGCAAAATCCACGAACGCACCCTTTGACTTGCCGATCCAGTTGATCTGCTGCTGCTTTACATTTTCCGGATAGTCCACATCATTCAGACCTTCCAGAAGCTTGTCCGCATATTCGGTGATTCTCAGATACCATACGTCCTTGGATTTCTGAACCACATCGCTGTGGCAGATATCACATTTGCCGCCCTGGCTGTCTTCGTTGGAAAGAACAACCTTGCAGTGCGGACAATAGTTTACCAGCGTTCTGTCTCTGAACACAAGACCATTTTCAAACATTTTCAGGAAGATCCACTGAGTCCACTTATAATAATCCTCATCCGTCGTATCGATCACACGGCTCCAGTCAAAAGAAAATCCTACTTTCTTCAGCTGGTTCGTGAATTTTTTAATATTTTCATCTGTAATCACGCGCGGATGTGTGCCTGTCTTAACCGCATAGTTTTCCGTCGGCAGACCAAATGCATCAAATCCGATCGGGAAAAGTACGTTGTACCCCTCCATACGGCGCTTTCTGCTGATTACCTCAAGACTTGAGTATGCCTTAATATGTCCGACATGCATACCGGCACCGCTCGGGTACGGGAATTCTACCAGTCCGTAAAACTTTGGTTTATCACTGTTGTCCTGAGCTTCGAAGATCTTGCTCTCTTCCCACCGCTCCTGCCACTTGGGCTCTATCCTTTTAAAATTGTATCTCATCTTTGCGCTTCCTCCACAAACATTATCTCTAAAGGTTTATTTTAATTCAATGACAACGGTTTGTCAATGTTATTTCGCCAGTATAAGGAAGCAGTAAATGCTAGCTACTATGCGAAAAGTAACCGAAAATCCGAACGCCGCAATCAACCAGTGGTGTAGTAAATGCTAGCTACTATGCGAAAAGTAACCGAGTCCGCTCACTGCATACTCATCCGTCATATAATCTCCTATTTCATTTACTGGATTTATGATTTCAACAAATCTGCAAGATAGAATTCATCTTTCTGGTGTTTTCCTTTTAATTGCTTATATCGTTTAATTGTATCTACAAGCAATTCAATGCGTTCTCCGTAGTAATCACGATAAAACGCTGTACTGTTATCATAATGTTTACGATTATATACAATATTTTCTTTGCTAAATTAAGTGTTGCAGATTTCTTATTAACCGTCTTATCTTTAAATAAACTGATTATGTTTTCAACCAATGTTTTATGGAAATGATTTTCTACTTCATCTATCAAAAGGTCAAATCCATTCTCCAAAGCTGCAACTACAAAGATATAAAGAAGGACACCTTTTGTTGTACCGCCGGAAAGCATATAAACCAGTTCCGAGTCAGAAAGTTCTTTCACATAATCTTGGTACACAAGTCAATGTCCTAAAGATAACTTATCATTTTATGGTAAATTTCCAATTCATAAGGCTCCCCATTGCGCAGATCCGTCTTCTTTTCTGTATATTGAAACGAACCAGGTATCCTCCTCTTCTAATACACATCTGTCCCCAATACTGCTCAAATCTACTTCACTTTTGGAAAAGCAATCGAAATCGTCACCCCTTCTCCCCCTTCTCCCCACCGGGATTCAGCCTCTATTTTCAGGTTCAGATCATCTACCATCTTTTTTGTCAAATACAGCCCCATACCGGTAGCTTTCTTCCGGCTGTCGGTAGAATCCCCTGTAAAGCCCTTCTGAAAAATATAGGGCAGGTCATAATTCTTAACCCCAATACCGTTATCAGCTATGGTCAAAATATCCGTCTCGCCGGTGTGCTTCAGGGACACAGTGAGTTTCGGCTCAGCTCCACTGTATTTGATGGAGTTACTGATGATCTGGCCAATCATGAATTGAAATCCCCGTCGGTCAGTATAGACGGTTTCGTCTTGTAATCTGTTTTCAATGAGAAACTGCTTTTCCTCCAGCAAAGGTGCATAATCTTCAAGAACCTCTTCTATGGCATCTCTAAGTTCCACAGTCTCAAACCGATAATCTTTCGTGCTGCTCCCAAGCCGGGCGTAGTAGAGCATCTGGGTAATATCCTCCTGAAGCTGACTTCGCACATAGTCCAATTTGGCGTGCAGAGGAGGCGGGATCTCATCGGCCCGGTTATCCAAAATCATAGTAAGCAAAGAAAGCGGTGTTTTGGCTTCATGCGCCCACCCCTCCACGTATTCCTCATAATCCCGGAGGGCTTCCTCAGTCTCCTGAATCCGGCTTTGCTTTTTCTCCAGAACAGAGACCAGAACCCGAAGCTGTTCCCGCTCCTGCTGACTCACTGCACATAGAAGTTTTTCCGTGTTCACCTCGTCCGGTTCCATTAGAAAAGCTCGAAAAATCGCACGTTTATGCTGCTCTTTGAAATAAACGTACAGAACGATTACTGAAAACAAAACAAGGCTTGCCAGTGCAATCGTCACGACAAGGCTTGCGAATGCCTGTGCACTGGAAAGCCATAGGAGCAGAGAAGAAAAAGAATCAATAATGAGCAGTAAAATGAGCCACGGGGCATATCGTTTTAACGTATTCCAGAACTGTTTCACGGTGTATCCTCCCTTTCCAGCCGGTAGCCCAATCCACGGACAGCCACGACTTTCTGCTTCATGCCCAAATTCGCCATCGTCTTTTTCAGACGGGTCAAATTGACCTGCAGAGCATTTTCATCAATGAACTCCGTCGTATCCCAGAGTGCCCTGCATAGCTGCTTCGAAGTCACTAATTGATTTCCACCCGCAAGCAATGCTTCCAGAAGCTTACCCTGATTTCTTGGAAGGATCACGGATGTATTATCGATGTATAGCGTGTAAGTTCCCCGATCCAACAGGAATCCCTGCCCTTCCAGAAGATTGGAACGGCCTTCGAATCGTTTGAGAATATTGGCGATTCTCGCCAGCATCCGCTCTTTGCGGCAAGGCTTTGTCAAATATTCATCTGCCCCAAAACGGAGCGCCTGCAATTCATCAGACATCTGGTCCCGGGAAGTCAGGACCAGGACCGGAATGGAGGTTTTCTGCTTGAGATCCCGACAGATCTGGAATCCACTGATTTCCGGCAGATTAAGATCCAGGATAACAAGATCCGGAGCGAGGACTGTCAGCTGCTCTGCGGCATTTTCAAATGCAGTGACTGCCAGAGCAGAATATCCTGCCTTCTCCAGCATATTACAAAGCTCTTCCCGTGTATAAACTTCATCTTCCACAACAGCGATTCTCTTCATGACACTCCTCCTTCCCGTCTATTCTTCTCTCTGCGGCTGCATGAGCGTCAGCAAATATCGGTCGCTGGAACGCTTAATAATGGTTACATAGATATATTCTACCACACAAAGCAGTAAAATCATAGCGGTAGACACCAGAAGCATTTCCCACTCTGCTCCATTTGTTCCGGATGAAAGAAGTCCCGCAAAGAGAGCCTTGACTCCAAAGATACTGCTGATTGCAGCGACAAAGACGGGAAGTCCCATAAACCAGTTGATCTGTTTCCGGGCAGATAGACAAATATCTTTATAAGTAGCGCCCAGATGCACCAGCGTCTGATATCTGCGTCCTGTCTTCTGCTGATTCATCAGGAACTGAACCCCCATAATGGTATTGGCAACCACCAGAAAGATAATGGCAAGATAGATGGTAATGTAGCTGGCCGCAACCATATAAAAGAGCTGACGTCCTATATTTTGCAGAAAGCTTTCATATTCAATCCCCATATTCTCAAGGCAAAGTTCATCCAGCCGTGCGTTCATATCAGAAATCGCGGTCATCAGGCTTCCGGACTTTCCTGCTTCCCGTTTCAAAATGCCATTGATATAAACCTCATATTCTCCATTTGTATATTGTAAAAACTGCTCATCAGGCAGAATCAGTGCAAACGATAAAGTAATCGACCTGTCGGTCACCAGATCCACCGACTGAATCTTGCCGGTCAGATAAACAGAATTACCATTCAGCAGAGTCTCCGGATGTTCGGAAAGAATACGGTTGAGTATATCCATTCTGCTCTCAGTCGTAAAATCATAATCCTGATACACGGCAGCCTCATTTTCCTCCAGTACCAGAGCAGGCTTACCGGCGGCCTCCAACAGACGGTTGTAATCTGACAAACAGATCAAATACGGATAATCAACATAGCCCAGATTGTTCAACAGGACATCCCGATCCTCGGATTGTGTGAAACCTTCCAAAGACTCCATAACAGAATCCATTTGAAACACATGATTGCCATTCTCCCCATTCCGGACGTTGCCGATCCGCATTTCAAAGAGCTGGGAAAATTGACTTTCAAGATCATTTTCCTTCAGCACAGTCTTCAGATGAGAAAGGGCATCCTGTGAACTCTCCGCACCATAATCCTGAAATGTATAATCCATCACATGCTCCTCCGCCTGCCGGCTGGTACCGGCAATACCGATGCCGGCGCCAAAACAGCACAATGCTGCCAGAATCAGCAGCGAACTGATGGCCATGGAGGTAGACTGATGCATGACATTTTCCTGAATCTGACGGAATGAAAATACATGAAGTTTTCGATTTGCTTTTCCCGCCTTTACCAGTAAGGCGATCAATGCCCGCATTCCATAGAACAGAAAAATCGTTCCCAAGAGCCCGAGAACCAGGGTCAGGAGCATTTTATCCGGGGCATACCATGCAATTCCCTGAATCGCCATGGCATAGGCGGCAGCCAGCATGATCACGCCTGAAACGGTACAAGTCCCATAGACAAATGCCGGCCTTTGCTTTTTTTCTTTTTCGGAGAAAGAAGCCAGAAGCGTGCCGATCTCCTGCCGACTGATTTTCCCACTGAGGATCAGAAACGCCGCCAGCTTGATAACGAGGAATCCTGCAACGGTAAAACAAACAGCAGACAGCGAAAATGTAAACTGATGGCCGATGATACCCATCCCCACAAGTTTGGCAGTAACCAGACTGATCAGTTCCGAAAGCAGCACCGCAATCGGAAGTCCGATTACCAGAGCCAGAATACTGCTCAAAAGATCCTCCGCAAGAAGCATGATAAAGAGCTTACTTCTCCGCATTCCCATCATCAGATAGACACCAAACTCTTTTCTGCGGCGCTCCAACTGATATTTACAGGCAAAATAAATCAGAAAAAACAGAATTCCCAATGTCATCCCATAGAAAACAGGAATCATCAGCAACAATTGATTTACCGCATCGCTTTCCATTTTCGCAAGAAATATCATCACATCCTGTTTGGATAGCGAAAGGATAATATAAAAAGCGACAATGGAAATGACCAATGAACCGAAGAACAGCCCGTTTTCTTTGCGGTTGCGTTTACTATTTCTTAGAATTAAATTAGAGAACATTTAAGCTGCCTCCTCCCAATTGAGCCATGACTTTCAGAATTCGCTGGTAGAAATCCTGCTGGCTTTCATCGCCGCGGCGAAGCTCATGGAAAATCACCCCGTCCTGAATGAACAGGATTCGTTTGCAAAAGCTGGCTGCGTTGGAATCATGGGTCACCATCAGAATCGTGGCCTCTTCATCCCGGTTTAATCCGGAAAGCTTTTCCATGATATTCTTCGCATTCTTACTGTCCAGTGCGCCAGTCGGTTCATCCGCAAGAATCAGTTTCGGGTGGAGAATCATGGCTCTAGCCGCCGCCACTCTCTGACGCTGTCCACCGGACATCTGTGCGGGAAATTTATCCAGTACATCTGTAATTTCCAGATATTCCGCAAGCTGCTCCAGACGTAGAGAACTCTCCTTTTCTGTCACATCATGCAGGGAAGTCGGCAGTAAGACATTTTCCCGGCCGGTCAGATTATCCAGCAATTCAAAATTCTGAAACAGGTAACCCACTGTCTTCCCCCGGTATTGTGCCAGTTCCTTACCGCCAAGTGACTGCAGATTCCTGCCCTCCATCACGATACTGCCGCCGGTAGGCTTGATCACCGTCGCAATACAGTTAAGCAGTGTGGACTTTCCGGAGCCACTGCTGCCCATGATCCCCAGAAATTCTCCGGGCATCACCTGAAAAGTGATTCCGTCCAGCGCCCTGGTCTGGTTCGGCACATTGCCGTAGGTCTTGGTTAAGTTTTCAATATTCAAAATCGGTTCCATAAGAATTACCTCCTGTTGTTTTCTGGCTTCATGATAACATAGGCTGCCAGAAAATAACACTTACAGTCAATGTAAGGTTATCAGGCTTCCGATACTTTTACACAAAAAAGACAGGCCGATCCCGCAATTTGGGACCAGTCTGTCGATTCTCATCCTTATTTTACTTCAACCAGTTCAATCCTGAAGTTCAGTTCTTTTCCTGCCATTTCATGATTTGCATCAAGAGTAATTGTCTTTTCATCTTTCTCTACTACTTTTACCGGGAATGGCTGTCCCATTGCATTTGACAGATAAACCTGCTGACCAACTGTAAGATCTTCTGATCCCTGCAGCTGCTCAATCTCAAATGTCATAATTGCATTCGGATCCGGCATGCCATATGCTTCTTCCGGCATAAGATGGATATCTACAACCTGTCCTACTTCCATATCAACGACTGCTGCATCAAATCCTTTGATCATCATGCCTGCTCCACAGATAAATTCCAATGGTTCTCCACGATCATAGGAAGAATCAAACTGAGCACCATCGTTGAATGTACCTTTATAATGTACTTTACAGATCTTTCCTGCATTTTTTCCTTCAAGCATAACCCGATGACCGCCGCAGCCTCCGCAGCTTCCGCAATTGCCGCCACAGGAATGTTCTTCTTCATGGTCGTGATGATCGCAATTCACTCCTGTAGAAATCAGTTCGCCTTTTAAATATGCTTCAACAGCTTCATCCGTATTTCCCTCTGCGCCTGATACTACTTCAATTCCTGCTTCATCAAGTGCTTCCTGTGCACCTTCTCCAATACCGCCACAGATCAGGACATGAATTCCTGCTTCTGCCAAAAGTCCTGCAAGTGCGCCATGACCGGTACCATTTGAAGCGATGATTTCACTGGAAACAACCTTTTCCGCTTCTACTTCATATACTTTAAAATTTTCTGTTTTTCCAAAATGCTGAAATACATTCCCGTTATCGTAAGTTACCGCAATTTTCATTTTCAATACCTCCAGTATTTTTTTACATCCTGATTCATCCTATCACAAATCCCGGGATTTCTCTACCGCAAAATGAACTCTCTTTGTTAATATTCCATTTTTCTTGTGTTTTTTCTATTACACTATAATCAAAATGATTTGATCCGTTGAAAAATGCTTACACATTCAGGTAAATGATTTGAAAACGCATCCATATGTTGCTATAATAAATGAAAAATGACTGAAGGGGGTCTGAATACCATGCTTGGCTTTTTACCCAAAGTAGTAATACTGCTTTTATTAATTGTTCTTTTGGGATTTTTTAACGAGAAGATAACCAAATTTCCATATGAAATTTCACTGATGTTATTTTCTATTGTGATTAGTATGATAATGCTTATTTTTGATTCTGCACTACGCAGCACATCGATCAGTGAACTGCTTAGTAATCTGCAGGTTTTTAATTTGGAAGCGCTTTTGATGGAAGGTGTTTTATGCTTTATGCTTTTTGCAGGTTCCTGTCACATGCGGCTTCTGGATTTCAAGAAACACGCCCGCCCGATTACAATGCTTTCTGTTGTTGCAACACTTCTGGGCGCGATTTTTTACGGTTCCCTGTTCTATGCAGGTGCTTCTCTTCTGGGACTACCATTCAGTTTTCCGGTATGCCTGATGTTCGGAAGCATCACAGCACCAACCGATCCAATCGCAGCAACAAGTATTCTGAAAAAATTCAATCTTCCAAAAGATATCAGTTTCATCATGGAAGGCGAATCTCTTTTTAACGACGGTGTGGGTGTCGCATTATTTGTGTGCTTCTCCGGAATGGTGACAATGCAAGAAAATGGCAGCTTTCTGGCTGTTATGGGTAAGGAACTGTTCGGAGCGGTGTTGGTTGGAATTCTGGCAACAGCGATATGCTTTCCGATTTTTGCCTTGACCAAAGACGGAAATCGAAGAATCTTTGTCAGTCTTCTTGCCGTTTCTATGGCCTATGTTCTGTGCGAACATTTTGGTTTTTCCGGAGCCATCGCGTCTGTCGTATGTGGAATCTCATTTTCGGCACTCTGCAACCGCAGAGAACAAAAAGGACAACCGCTGGATCTGGAGGAATTTGATACTTTTTGGGAAATTCTGGACAATTTATTGAATTCGGTTCTGTATGTGATAATGGGACTGACATTTGTACATATTCTGCAAATTCCTCATGTACTTTTGTTATCCTGCCTGGCTATTATATTTAATCTGATTGGACGCTTCTCAAGCGTCGGCCTGGCCGCATTTTTTGCCGGAAAACTTCCGAGCGGATACGATAAACTCAGCTTTGTAAAACTGCTTACATATGGCGGCCTCCGAGGCGGGCTCAGTATCGCACTGGCTATGAGTACAAGAGAAATGGTAAGCGCGGATACATATTCCATTATTCTGGGAAGCACCTACGCAATCGTATTCTTTACGACCGTCGTACAAGGCTTAACTATGAAACAAGTGTATCAGAAAATTGAAAAAGGACTTAGTAAATAACTCTTTTTCAAGTAGCGGCATGTATCAAGATTCATTATTAAGATTGGCCTCTTAATAATGTTATGTTATCTTAAACGACTCCATAAAATTTTTCAAGGCATAGTACCCACTATGTCCTATATGTGATTTCTGTCCGTCAGACCAGAGATTTGCCCGTGGTTAGTCTGTTCCCACATCCGGCTTCCTTCAGACTCCACCTCACGATGGACACCCTTGCCTTCGGCTATATCCTTCCCACTGCCGGGCGGATTCGGGTAGGGTCAAGCGATGGCGCGGTAGTTTCCGTTTCCATCGCCTGCCACCTCAAACCGTGCATGAGGTTCTCCCTCACACGGCTTTCCGATAATCTTCTTCCCACAGCATTCAAAAGACTGCCACATATCTTTTCTTATTTAGATAATAAAAGTACTCTATTCCACTGGTTGCATACCACTTTCGAAATCCATACAACACATGCCCTCTGTATTTCTTCTGTTTTCGCCTGTAATACACCCGTCTCCATAGCTTCATCCACACGTATTCATCAAGCTGTTTAAATCGTTTTGTTGAGTTTCCATGCTGAAAGTAGTTTCTCCATCCTCTTATGAGTGGATTTAATTTTTCCACCTTTTGCTCCAGACCCTCATAGGCTGATTTTCTGCAAGTAATTACTCTGATTGCATCCTTTACCTTTTCCATCGCCTTTTTACTAGGCATCATATAAGGCAACTTCCGTCCACTTTTGGTTTTACCAAACTTCTGGTAACGGAATCCAAGAAAGTCAAAGCTCTCCTTATTCATGTCTACAATCTTTGTTTTCTGCGGATTCAACGTCAGTTTCAACTTAGTCATTATTCTTTTCAGATGCTCAAACGCTAATTCTGCATCTTTTCTTGTTCTGCACACAATCACTGCATCATCTGCATATCTGACTATGACGCCCAGTTCCTTATGCTTTCCCCAGTAGGAGTCCAATACATGAAGATAGATATTTGCTAACAACGGACTAATGACTCCTCCTTGCGGTGAGCCTTTTTCCGTTGGATAATATTTCCCATTTTCAATGACTCCTGCTTGTAACCACTGTCTGCATAACTTAATGACCCTTCTATCACTGATGCGACGATTTATTAATCCCAGTAGTATTTCATGATTGATGTTGTCGAAGTATCCCTGTATGTCTGCGTCTACTACATACCAGTTTTTATACAATTCTTTTTTCACTTTTTCTGTAGCCTGTTTTGCATCTCTTTTAGGGCGAAATCCATAAGAACTATCTAGAAAGTTTGCTTCAAAGACAGGTTCTATCACTATCTTACAGGCTTGTTGCACAATCCTGTCTCTAATAGTCGGTATTCCCAATGGTCTTTGCTTCCCATCCGGTTTTGGAATGTATACTCTCTTTACCGGCTTGGGTCTGTATTTCTTATTCTTCAAATCCTCTTGAATATCCAACAAGTATTCTTCTACTCCGTATTCCTCAATCATTTCAAAGGTAATGCCGTCAATCCCAGCGCTCCCCTTGTTTTCTCGCACTTCTTTCCATGCCCGCCACAAAATATCCAGGCGAAAGATACGGTCATACAACGCATGAAATCTGCGTTGCTTATCCTTTTTGGCTGCCAGGTATAGATTACGTTGAAGTTGTCGTGATTTTTCTATTGAGTGTTGTTGTCCAATATTTGGCATGCACTATCCCTTACCTTCCCGTTAATCTTGATTAAAGCAGAGCCCCTTTTCTCCCATTGTTTTTCTTACCAATAGTTCATAGATACTATGGGCTCCTCCGACTTCTCATACCACTTCCCGAGAAATTTCGCATGCGTGCTTATATCCTCAGTTACATACTTGTGGTTATATGATGGTATGAGATCTCTTCTGTTCCGTTATCAACTTTCATAACATTCCGCTCCCTCTACACCGAAGGGTTCTTCAATGCTGTACTCCAGTATCTCCACATCTTCCATGGTCTTCGTCAGAAAGTCAGTGACTCAACTCCCTCTTGTCCCTTACAGGGCTAACGTAACGATGCTACAGGATTCACTTTATGTTACGGACTGCTATTTTGCACCTGTTTCTCACAGGCATACCTCGCTTCAACACAATCGGTCACCCAAAGGCATTGGAGGTTCGCTACAAGGCTCACTGGCGATTACCTTGACCAGGCTTTCACTGGCAAGCTGATAACAGCTTGCAGAACACACGACTTTCACCCGTTAGAAACCTGCGCCGCCAGGCGCACCACATGAAACCGCCGCTATGAAATTACTCATATGCGGCGGTATTTATCATTTTGTACAATATCAAATTCCCAGGCAATCAAACTGACACTTACTTCACAAAAGAAGCTTTTATCATATTCTTGCTACCAATATAAGTAATAACAAAGTATAATCCATAGATGATTGCAAAAATAATAGCTGTGATAACGATTGAGCCAGTCAATCCTCCACTGCCAAAGTCTTCCATAATTTTGGCAGCAAACTGGATTCCAAAAATAGAGTGAATACTTGCCACAACAAGAGGAAGCAGGAAAAATATGCCGATCTGTTTAAACAACGAATGATTGATCATCTTTTCATCTGCACCAATTTCCTTCAAAACAGTGTAGCGGTCTATATTGTCTGCACTTTCTGATAACTCTTTCAGGGCAAGCACGGCTGCACTTGTAACCAGGAAGATAATTCCCACATATAATCCAACGAAAGTGAACAAAGCCTCTAAACCAATACTTTTATCTGCCAGTATTGTTTTAGTCGTACAAACCACATTGTTAGCATTGGAAATATCTACAAGGTAAGCGCCAAATATTCCTGCGGATTTCCTGATCCTCAAGTTTTGCCTATAATTGTAGTCGATAGATATTTAGACTATTTCACTACAATTATGGAGGATAGGTTATGGCAG